>NZ_LUKH01000006.1:0-213606 GCF_001593695.1 Leisingera sp. F5
CAGGCACCACCCGCGGCTTCGGCGAGGCAGAGTTCCGCCAGATCGCCGACCTGATCATCGAGGTGATCGACGGGCTGGCCGCCAACGGCGAAGACGGCAATGCGGATGTGGAAGCCGCGGTGCGCGCCAAGGTGGCCGGTCTCTGCGTCCGGTTCCCGCTGTACCCGAACCTGTAAGCCCCTGCAGGGTTGAGAGAAAAAGACCGCCGCGGCCCTCGCAGCCGCGGCGGTCTTCTGTTGCCGCAAAGGCGAGGCTCCCGCGCCCCGCAGGTGCATCAAAGATGCCCCGGCACGGGTCTTGGGCCCGGCAGCGCCCCTACGGGGCGCTGCCGGGCCCAAGACCCGCGCGGCGCCATGCCCAACGCTTTCAGGTCTGCCTCCGGCAGGCTGGAAAGGGGCGGGAGCGGCTCGTGGTTGCTTTCACCTTTTCACCTCCGGCTGTGTTTGATCTAAACGCTTTATGAACAACAAAAATTCAAACCGCACCCGCCGCCTGGAGCGCCGCCTTGGCGACAGGATGCGCGCGCATCTTCCATTGGCGCTCAGCGAATTCACCATGTTCACCCTGAAACAAGGCTGGGCCGCAATTTTCGGCATCCTGCTGCTGGGCGGGCTTATCGTAACCGGTTGGATCTGGCAGCCGGACTGGGTGCTGGCCCGTTATGACGCCTTGCTGATCTATGCGCTGGCGCTGCAGGCGCTGCTGCTGGCCGCCGACATGGAAAGCTGGCGCGAGGTGCGGGTCATCCTGCTGTTTCACCTGACTGGTACCGCGATGGAGATCTTCAAGGTGCAGGCGGGCAGCTGGGGCTATCCCGGCGGCGGCGCGATCAAACTCTATGACGTGCCGCTGTTTTCCGGTTTCATGTATGCAGCGGTCGGTTCCTACATGGCGCGGGTGATCCGGTTGTTTGACATGCGCTTTGCCCCCTATCCGCCGTTCTGGACCACGGTGCTGCTGGCCACTGCCATCTATGGCAACTTCTATGCCCATCATTTCCTGGCAGACATCCGGCTGGGCCTGTTTGCAGCAACGGTGCTGCTGTTTGCCCGCACCCGCATCTGGTTCCGCATTGGCGAGCGCCTTTACTGGATGCCGCTGCCGCTGGCCGCGTTTCTGTCCAGTTTCTTTCTGTGGCTGGCAGAAAACATCGGCACCAGCACCAAGACCTGGCTGTACAATGGCCAGGCCAGCGGCGAATGGGTGAGCCTGGCCAAGATGGGGTCCTGGTATCTGCTGCTCTATGTCAGTTTTGTCACCGTGACACTGGTGTTCCGCGAGGCGTTGTCACCTGTGGCGGCCCCAGCCCGGCAGATGGAAAACGCCCGCCAATAAAGGGCGGGCGCCGGGACGGTCTCACTTAAAGCGGATCAGAGATCCTGTTTCGCGTCGAGCAGCGCGTCTTCCAGCAGCTTTTCGTTGCGGGCGTCCTCGATCTTGCGGATGCGGTCTTCGCTGGAGCGATGGTCAAAGCGGTATTTCACCACGTTGATCAGGCTCAGTGTCAGCAACAGCACCCCCATGCCCCAATACCCTTTGGTGGCAAGCGGCACTTCGGTGGAAAGCCACAGGGACACCCCCAGCATCACATAAGCAATGGCAATGCCGGCAACGTTCAGAAGGATGATCAGCTTGTTATCGGTGTTGTCGGTATACATGTTTTATCTCCAGTAACTAAACTTGCTTAAGGTTGCCCGGCACGCCGGGACGTGGTTGGGCTCGCTCCCGGTCAGTCTTTAGCTTTCAGCCGGTTCAGCACATCGGCGGCAGTGCTGCGGCTGCGGGGGCCGAAACCGGCGTCCGCCAGATCATCACCAATTGTGCTGCCAGCCAGCTCACCGTCGATCTCGCGCAGGATTTCGCCCTGCTCGAACGGATCATCACGCTGCAGGACTTCGCTGATCAGCGCCTCTGCCTCCTCGGCCGGGCTGTCGCCGCCGGTGTGGCGGCGCAGGCGGCGCTGGATGTCCTGCTCGCGCCGGGTGGCGCGGGCGGCAATGGCGCCCTGCTTCAGGTCGGTGATGCGGCGGCTGGCGGTTTCCACCGACTGGCGCAGCTGCAAGATCCTTGTGTCGAGCCGGTCCAGGGTCTGGCGGCGGACCGTCAGCTCGTTTTCCATCTCTGCCACTGCCTGGGCTGCGCTTTGGGCCAGATCCTCGCGCCCGCCTTCCAGCGCTTCACCGGCCCGGGCCATCAGGTCCTGTACGCGTGTTTGCAGGGTCTCGATCTGGCGCTGTTCGGCGCGCTGGCGTTGGATCAGGCTGGCCAGGGTCAGCTTGGCTGCCTTCAGATTGCCTTCGGCCTCGCGGATCTTCTGGGTGATCAGCTCGATCGAATAGGTCTCCCGCAGTTGCTCTTCGGCCCGGGCATTGGCACCGGTGATCAGGGTCTTCAGAGTGGCGAACATCTCTTCCTCCAATTTGAACATCGTTCACGAAAAGAGTGATCGCACAAGTTTGAACGTCGTTCAAGAGCTATTTTGAACGACGTTCAAAAAAACTAAGATTTGCCGATTTGACGGAGCACCTGGGCAATCATCGTTTCGATCTGCTCTGGAGGCACGCCCGAGATGCGCCGCTCCAGCCCCAGCAGCACAATGCCATGCACCGAAGAGAACAGCGCCCGCACCATCAGGCCGGTTTCCTCTGCCCCCATCCCAGGGAACAGTTCCCCCACAGGGCGGGCGATATTGGCAAAGAGGCCCTCCAAGGCTTCCAGATACCAATCCGGCACCGGCCCCTCTGCCGTCATCTGCAAATCAAACAGCGCCCGCCACAGGTTGGTGTTCGCGATGGCAAAGTGCAGGTAGGCGTTGCTCATAAGGATCAGGCGGCTGGTGGGCGGCTCTGCGCAGGCATCCTCCACCGATGCCCTGACTGCAGCTCCCAGCTTGCGGAAGGTGCGCCCGTTCACCGCCATGATGATGGCATTCAGATCGTCGAAAGCGTTATAGATTGCCCCCAGCGCACAGCCCGCATCCTGCGCCAGATCGCGGGCGCGCAGCGCCCCTGCCCCGTCGCGTGCGATGCGGATCTCTGCCGCCTCCACCAGTTTTTCCCGCAGCGCCGCCTTGCGCGCCTCTACCTTGCCTGCCATGGCGCCTTGCCCTTCTTTGAACCGCGTTCAAAATACCGCAGGCAGCGGCGGCGTAAAGCGGGAAATCAGATCAAACCGCGCCACCGCAGGACCACAACCAGCAGGATCAGCACCACCAGCACAGAAAACCCCATGCTGCCCAGCACTCCCAGCCAAAAGCCCTTGCGCCGGTCGGCCAGGTCAATTTTCTGCAAATACGCCTTCACTTCGCGTGCGGCACCGCGCAACGGTTTCTCGTCCACGGTCGGCCGCAGCTTGGGGTGTTCCAGCATCGGCAGCGCATCGGCGAGTTTCATGCCCTGTTTATAGACCCGGCGCGGCAGGCGGCGGCGGGCGCGTTTCAATGCGGCGGCGAGATCGCCGGCGGCATGCTCACGCTCTTTCAGCAGCGTGCGGATCTCTTCGATGTCCTGATCCAGACTGGCGGCCATTCTGGCACTCTCCCTCAGCTGCCGTTCGCCGCCACCCTAGCCTGCGCCCGCGCCTGTCTCAATGGGGGTGGCAAGCCTTTGCCTGCGCGGGTATCTAGGGCTCATGCTGAACACGATCACACATGGCACTGCCACCGACAGAACCCCGCTGCTGATTGCCCACGGCCTTTATGGCTCGGCCCGGAATTGGGGTGTCATCGCAAAACGCCTGTCGGATGAACGGCTGGTGGTTGCAGTTGACATGCGCAATCATGGCGACAGCCCGCGGACGGACAGCCACACCTATCCGGAGCTGGCCGAAGACCTGGCCGGGGTGATTGCCGCCCATGGCGGGCAGATGGATGTGATCGGCCATTCGATGGGCGGCAAGGCGTCAATGATGCTGGCGCTGAACAATCCGCAGGCGGTGCGCCGCCTGGTGGTGGCCGATATCGCGCCTGTGGCCTACGGCCATACGCAGATCCAGTACATCCACGCCATGCGCACGGTGGATATGGAGACGGTGCTGCGCCGCCCAGAGGCCGCGGCGCAACTGGCCGAGGCCGGAGTGGAACCCGCCCTGCAAAGCTTTTTCACCCAGTCACTGGACATTCCCAACAAGCGTTGGAAACTGAACTTGGACACGCTAGCAGATCAGATGCCCCACATCATGTCCTTCCCGGAAACAAATGCCTCTTGGGAGGGTCCTGCGCTGTTCCTGTCCGGGTCCGAGTCGGCCTATGTTCTGCCCGAACACCGCGACGAGATCCGCGCACGTTTTCCCGCCGCCCGCTTTGCCAAACTGCCCGGCGCAGGCCATTGGCTGCATGCCGAGAAACCGCGGGAGTTCGAGGCCGCCGCGCGGGTGTTCCTGAACGCTTGAGCCTAAGGGCCTAGGCGCCGCGGGCGTAAAGCTGCTTGGCCACCAGCCAGGCCACCGGCATCCCCAGAACCGCACCGATGGCTGCCGAGGCCAGAATTGCCGGAACGTTGGTCATGCCTGCGACCAGAACTGCAATGACGCCGACGCCAGCCAAGCTGGAACCAATCAGCGAATATAGAACGGATGCAAGGCGCAACATGAGGTCTCTCCTATGCCTGTCGTGTCTCTTGAAGATCAGGCATAGGGATTCGTGAGTGCATTCGCTTTGATCAAGATCAGATGCCAAACCAGTCAATGAAGAATGAAAAAAGGCGGCCCCTAAGGCCCGCCATAAGCTGATACTCCGGGGAGGAAGATATCAGCCGGTTTCCACAAACACCCTGCCGTCCTCGACCCTGACAGGATAGGTCTTGAGGTCCTGATGCACCGGCGCTGACAGCGCCTTGCCGGTGCAGATATCAAACCGTCCGCCGTGCAGCGGGCATTCGATCACGCAGTCGATCACCAGACCGTCCTCCAGGCTCTGCTCCTCATGGGTGCACATCAGATCCGAGGCAAAAAAACCCTTATCGGTGTTGTAGATTGCGTATGATTTGCCCTCATGCTCCCAAGCGATCAAGTCCTCCTCGTCGATGTCATCGGTGGCGCAGGCGTCAATCCATTGGCTCATGCGTTTGGCTCCTGGTTTGGCATATTCTGAAAAGAGTTACATTGTCCGCTGCGCAACGCGCTCAACCGGGCCGCCTTCGGAAATCATATGCGGCGCCTGGCGGATAGTTGAGGCTTTGGTGGGGCGGCCCAGGCTGCGGCGCAGCACAACCGACAGAACCTCAAGATTGGTTTTGAAGAACCCCGGATCCGGGTCCGGTACCTGATCCTGCACCGCTTCGGCCAGTTTCGGCAGCGCATGAAACGGCACCTGCGGGTACAGATGATGTTCGACGTGGTTGTTCATCTTCATATAGAGGAACCCGGCCAGCCAGTTGCTGCGGAAAGAACGGGTGCTGTCCAGGATCGAGGGCGAGTTCTCCTGCAGCTCCACATGCTGGATCAGCGTGAACAGCAGCATGACAGGCGCGCCCAGCACCCGCGGAATGACAATCAGCCAGACCACCCACCAGATGCCAAAGAACGGCGCCGCGGCGATCAGCACATAAATCAACAGCATGATGCGCGCGTTGCGGGTCATCTTGGCGAACTCGCCTTCCGGCGTGACCATCTTCATGGTCTCGGTGTAGTGGCCCGCCGCCAGATGCACGAAGACCTGCATGTGGAAGCGCAACAGAGCAGTGCCGGTGATCTCGGCCAGCCAGCCGCCAAAGCCCATGGGCGTGTCGAAGGGCATCTGGCTGTCCTTGCCCACATGCCAGGTGTGAGTGTGGTGGTTGGTGTGGGTATAGCGGCGGTGCAGCGGCTCCTCCATATAGATCAGGGAGGTGACCCACAGCACCGCCTCATTCAGCCAGCGGCTGCGGAAGGCGGTGCCATGAGCGGTCTCATGGCTGAAGGAATAGGCCGGCACGGTCAGGAAGATGCCATGCAGCAGCATTGCGGGCCACATCCAGATCGTGCCAAGCGCAGCCCAGACCAGCGTGCCGGTGGCGGCCAGGAAGGCGACCCATTGCGCAAGGTAAATCAGGCCGGGCCTGTCGCTGCGGGCGGCGATGGATTTCAACGTCTTCTTGTCGAGCTTCACGCCCGAGGAAGCAGCGTTTGTGGGGACGTAATCAGGCATCTGGAACCTTCTGGATGGCTGAAGTGATGTTTCAATGGGATGCAGCAAGGCGCCGGGCAGCTGTCACAACTGCCCGTGGCTTCATTGCCTGGATGGAATGCCTGCCTTAGCTGGCGTAGTTGGAGCCTTCGTCGTCGAGGATCGCCTTCAGCTCGGCTAGGTGACGCTCCGCCTGATCCGGATAGTCCTCCAGCTCCTGCGCGGTCTTTTCGGCGACCGCGTCGCTCAGCACGCGCAGTTTCTGCCCCGTTTGAAGGGCCCGGATATAGGTCTCTGCAGCGCGCTCGAAATAATAGAGGCGGTTGAACGTGTCCGCGACCGTGTCGCCGATAATCAGCACCCCGTGGTTGCCCATGATCATGGTCTTGACCTTGGGATCGGCCAGCATCGACGCGCAGCGCGCGCCTTCATCGTCGAACGCCAGGCCGCCAAAATCGTTGTCGACCACATAGCGGTTGTAGAAGGTGGCGGTGTTCTGGTCGATCGGCGGCAAGGTGCTGTCGGCGAGGCAGGCCAGGACGGTGGCGTGGATCGAATGCACATGCATTACGCAGCGCGCATGCGGGCAAAGGCGGTGGATCGAGCCGTGCAGGCCCCAGGCAGTCGGGTCCGGCGCGTCAGGGCGCTCCATGGTCTTGGGGTCGTTGGCATCCAGAAACAGCAGGTCCGAGGCTTTGACGCGGGCAAAATGCACCTGGTTCGGGTTCATAAGGAACTGGCTGCCGTCCTCGTTCACCGCCAGGCTGAAGTGATTTGCCACCGCCTCGTGCATGTTCAGCCGCTCGGTCCAGCGGAAAGCAGCGGCCATATCGACGCGCTCCTGCCAATGGGTGAGGTTCGGGCTGAGATCCGTTTGCTTGTTCATTCTGGCGCCTCCGGGAAAGTTGCTGCGCTATTGGTGCCAGCCGCAATCGCTGCTGACAAACGATTGATTCACGCGTAATGCATTAATTGAACTAATGCATAGGTCATGCGTCCATGTCTTCGTCGCTGTCTTCCCCCGGATCCCCCTCCACGTCCCTGCCCCCCCTCACCTGGCTGCGCGCTTTTGAGGCCAGTGCCCGGCACCTGTCGTTCACCCGCGCCGCGGCGGAACTGAACCTGACGCAATCGGCAATCAGCCAGCATGTGCGCAGCCTGGAGAATTTCCTGGGCCGCGAGCTGTTCATTCGTAAAACCCGCGCGCTGGAACTGTCAGAAGCCGGCGCCAACTACATGCCGATCGTGCGCGAGGCTTTTGATCTGATTGCGGCCGGCACCCAGGCCTTTACCGGCGGCGATCAGGGCCGGCATCTGGTCTTGCAGTGCAATATGGCCTTTTCGGTGTTCTGGCTGTCACCCCGCCTGCCCCGGCTGTATGAAAAATTCCCCTGGCTGGTGCTGAACATTGTGACTCCGATCTGGGACCCCGAACGCCATGCCGCCAACGCAGGAACCGAGATCCGTTTTGGCCGCCCAGCCGACATGTCGGCAGCAGCGGTGCGGCTGACACGGGACCGGTTCTATCCGGTCTGCGCGCCGGGCTATCAAGGCGGTGCGGTGGATTTCAGCACGGCCCACTTGCTGGATTGCGGCGGCGTGACAGGCTCTTGGGGCGCGTGGTTCAAGTCGCGCGGGTTGCCGTTTGAACGCAACCACGAGATCAATCTGGCCTCCACCTACGTCATTGCCATGACGGCGGCCGTGAATGGCGCAGGCATTTCGATGTCGCATGACACGCTGGCGGGCGGGCTGCTGGAGAGCGGCCAGCTGGTCAAACCCAGCGAACATTCGGCGGAGCTGCTGGAAAACTATTTCCTGCTGCCGCCGCCCAGCCATACCAGCACCCCGGCGTCACGGGCGTTTCTGGAATGGCTGGAAGGTGAGATGCCGCCGGTTTAGAGCAGAACATGAGGCTCGCGCCTGACCCTGGGTGGGTGCGAAGCGCCCTCCCGTGGGGAGGGTCGGGCGCGGGCCTCTGGCCCGCCCCCAGAGGTACTTTCAACTTTTCCAAACATCACCTGCAAATAGTGCGCTATCCGCCCGCCTCTTGCGCGCTAGGCCGCACGCCGCTATATGCGCGGCACCGGTCGCAGCCTACCCGGTCACCAAAACAAGGGTTCAAACATGAAGACTATCGTTATCTGCTCGGGCGGGCTGGATTCCGTTTCGCTTGCCCATATGGTCGCTGAAGAACATCAGCTGACCCGTCTTGTCTCCTTTGACTATGGCCAACGCCACAAGAAGGAGCTCGACTACGCCGCCGCCGCTGCGCGCCGTCTGGGCGTGCCGCATGACATCATCGACATGCGGGGCATCGGTGCAGCACTTTCCGGCTCGGCCCTGACCGATGACATCGACGTGCCGGACGGCCATTACGAAGAAGAGACCATGAAGGTCACCGTGGTGCCGAACCGCAATGCCATCATGCTGACCATTGCCTATGGCATTGCTGCCGCCAACGGCGACGAGGCCGTCGCCACAGCGGTGCACGGCGGCGACCACTTCATCTATCCGGACTGCCGCCCGGCCTTTACCGAGGCGTTCGACACCATGCAGCGCGCGGCGCTGGATGGATACGCCGACGTCCGGCTTTACACGCCGTTTGTGCACGGCTCCAAGGGCGACATCGTCACTGCCGGTGCAGCGCACAACACCCCCTTTGCCGAGACCTGGTCCTGCTACAAGGGCGGCGACAAGCATTGCGGCCGCTGCGGCACTTGCGTGGAGCGGCGCGAAGCCTTCCATCTGGCCGGTGTCGAGGATCCGACGGAATACGCCGATCCCGATTTCTGGCAGCAGGCGATTGCCGGAAAGGACGGCGCCTAATGTTCCGGATTACCAAGGAGTTCCACTTCTCCGCCTCCCATCAGCTGACGCACTTGCCCGCTGACCATCAATGCGCCCGGCTGCACGGGCACAACTACGTCGTGGTGGTGGAAGTGGCGGCGAAGGAGCTGAATGCGGACGGTTTCGTGCGCGACTATCACGAGCTGAAGCCGCTGAAGGACTACATCGACGGCACCTTTGACCACCGGCACCTGAACGACGTGCTGGAAGGGCATTCAACCGCTGAAAACATGGCCAAGCATTTCTATGACTGGTGCCATGCGCGCTGGCCTGAAGTGACTGCAGTAAAGATCTCGGAAACCCCGAAAACCTGGGCGGAGTACCGGCCATGACCCTGCGCATCGCCGAAATCTTCGGCCCCACGATCCAGGGCGAAGGCGCCCTGATCGGGGAACCCACGGTGTTCGTCCGCGCCGGCGGCTGCGATTACCGCTGTTCGTGGTGCGACAGCATGCATGCGGTCGACAGCGCCTACCGCCATGACTGGGCAGTGATGGCCCCCGAAGAGGTCATGGGCGAGGTCCGGCGCTTGTCCGGCGGCAAACCTTTGACGGTGTCGATCTCCGGCGGCAACCCGGCGATCCAGGACTTTGCACCGGTGATTGCCTACGGCAAAGCCGAGGGCTACCGTTTTGCCTGTGAGACCCAAGGGTCCGTCAGCAAGCCGTGGTTCGGCGATCTCGACACATTGGTTCTCAGCCCCAAGCCGCCTTCCAGTGGCGAGAAGGTCGATTGGAAAACCTTCGACCAATGTCTTGAAGCCGCCAAGGGCTGCGGCCAGGCGGTGATGAAGATCGTGATCTTTGACGACAAGGATTACGCCTGGGCCAAGGCCGCCGCCGAACGCCACCCGGAACTGCCGCTGTATCTGCAGCCCGGCAATCCTGAGGTCGACCCGGCGCTGCCGGTCGACCTGAACCAGGCCACCGAGCGGCTGTTGTGGCTGATTGAAAAAGTGACCGGCGACGGCTGGTTCACCCCCCGCGTCCTGCCCCAGCTGCACGTGCTGGTCTGGGGCAACAAGCGCGGCGTCTGATTGGATAGGAACCCCGAAATGTCTGACAGCATCTACAGCAACCTGAAGCAACTGGGCGGCGACACCATCCTGCCCGCCAGCCCGGAACAGGCGGAACTGGAGCGGGTGCAGAACCCGCAGGCCGATGTGGCCTATAACGTTCGCTTCACCGCGCCGGAGTTCACTTCGCTCTGTCCGATGACAGGCCAGCCCGATTTTGCGCATCTGGTGATCGACTACGTGCCCGGCGAATGGCTGGTGGAGAGCAAATCGCTGAAGCTCTTCCTGACCTCCTTCCGCAACCACGGTGCCTTTCACGAAGATTGCACCGTCTCCATCGCCCGCCGCCTGGCCGATTTCCTGGAACCGCAGTGGCTGCGCATCGGCGGCTACTGGTACCCGCGTGGAGGCATCCCGATTGATGTGTTCTGGCAGACCGGCCCGATGCCCGAAGGCGTCTGGATCCCCGACCAGGGCGTGCCGCCCTATCGCGGCCGCGGCTGACACAACCCAGAGTACCTTTGACACGTTTGAGCCCGGCAGCGCAGTTGCCGGGCTTTTGCTATTTAAAACAGGCCATACCCCAGCCTTGGCAATCAGGCCGCAAGAGCTGGCGGGTTCAGTTTGAAATTCGAACAATTTACCGCAAAAGTAGTTAAGATTTTACAGAACCTGCACTCTGAGGCGGCGTCAGGAGACGATCCGGGCTATCCGGATACATAATTTTTGTGACGGGGGACCTTTATGAACTTTCTGGATTTGGGCAAAACGCTGTCGGGGTATTTGAACGCGCTTTCGCAGGCCGGCCTTCAGGTTGAAATGTTCACGGATTTTGAGAAAGTACCCGAAGCCGCCGCCGAAACCGGCCGCCAGTTCCAGATGCCGGGTTTTGCCATCGACCGGGCCGACCACACCCGGAACTCTGCCTTCTGGCTGTTCTTGAAGGAGGGGGACAGCTATGTCGGCGGTGCGGCCTCCATGCTGCAGGATCTGGGCCGCGAAACCCTGGCTGAGTTTCTGCTGCGCACTTCACGGCATCAGTTTCCCAATGATGCAGGCGGCGGCGTTGAGAGTGTCGCCGAACCGTTGGCGCGGGAGGTCAGCGGGCGGCTGGCCTATATCGGCGAACTGAATTTTCTGCCCGGCCATCGCGGCAAACGGGCGGAACGGCTGGAACCCTTCATGCGGATCTTTCAAATCCTGGCGATCCAGAAATGGGATGTGGATTGGATCTATGCCTTCATACCGGACCGCCACATGCAGGCCCGTCTGGACCTGGTTTACGGCTTCAGCCGGGCAATTCCGCGGGCGCAGAAGTGGCGCGATCCGGAACCGGAGGTGCGTAGCAGCACCGAGTGGTTTGTCGGCGCATCCCGGCTGGAAATGGAGCACATGCTGCAAAGCGACCTAGCCAAATTTGATGTCTTGTGAAAAATTGACCACCAGCAGCTTGCCGTCAGGCAGATAGACCGGCGCCAGCACCCGCCGGTACTGCCGGGTAAAGCGGCGCCCGTTCAGCAGCTTCACATCGATCGATGGATGGGTGATCACCGGCTCGCCGCGGCTGATCGCTTCGCTGTGCGCCATCACCAGATCAGCATTGAGCTTGTCGCTGAACCCGTTCAGGGTGTCCCGCAGCTGATCGCTGCTTGCCACTTCAAAGCAAACGGACGCCAGGCTGGCCGGACCTGACTTGATCGGCTGGATGCGGTTTCTTTCCGCGTCCGGCGGATTGAACAAGTCCACCTGATGCTGCAGCTGGTCAAAGCTTTCCAGGCGGCCGCTGTTGGCAAACCACCAGTCCAGGAAATCCTGCAGCGACACGTCGCAGCCGCGGTACTGGCGGGACCGGGCAGCCGCCTGCAACTGGGCATTGAGGATTTCAAAGGCCTTGCGTCCTGCCTCCCCCGCCTGGCGGTCCGGCAGCAGCTCGAGCCCAGCAGTGTCCGACGAGAAATAATGAAACGACACCCCCAGCCCGCGCGCCAGCGCATCGAGCATGCTCCAGCCGATTTCCCGCTCGTTCTTAAGCGCGCTGTTGAAAGTGCCATAGGGGATACCGCATTTCAGCGCCGCCTGCCGGTTGGACAGGTTCATATCCGTCAAAAGCGCTGAGATTTTTTTGTGGATAAGCGCCATATGCGTAAGATCTTTCACATTTCACGAAACATCTTACATAAAACAACCGGCAGAGCAATGCAGTCTATGCGCGATATTCTCAGCACCGTTGCAGGCGTGGGCTGAATGCACCCTGCCGGACATCACACCGGCACAAGTCAAACAGCCTAGTCTGCTGCATGTTTCTGCTACTGGAAAGTTTTTGGTGCGGACGGCGGGACTCGAACCCGCACGGCCATAAGGCCAGGAGATTTTAAGTCTCCGGTGTCTACCATTCCACCACGTCCGCACAAGGCGCTGCCATGCGGCGCCTTAGCTGCAGGTCTAGCCTTCTGAATTCATGCGGACAATCGGTTTTCAGCGTTTTGCTGGAATTTTTCCCGCAGTGCGGGCGCGGCTACAACTCGGTATCCCCCGCTCCTGCAGGCGCCAATGGCCCGCCCGGATCGGCCAGATAACGCTCTGGCAGCCAGGGGTTCAACGCCAGCGCCTCGGCCAAGGCCGCGCGTGCTTCCTCCAGCCGCGACAGGCCGTAAAGCGACAGTGCCCGTCCGCTCATCGCGGCAATATGGCGGGGCGACAATTCCAGCGCCCGGTTCAGATCCCGCAGCGCGGCGGCAAAGTCCCGGCGCAGGTAATGCACAAAGGCGCGCTGGTTGTAGCCCTCGGCATAGTCCGGGCAGTAAGCGATCAGCTGACCGAAATCCTCCAAAGCCCCCAGAAAATCAAAGGAAGTGCGCCTTGTCATCCCGCGGTCAAGCATCGCCTGAGCCTGCGCATCCGGCGCGTCGGCCCAGAACTCCCACATCCGGTTGGCAATTTCGCGCGCCTGACCTTCGGTGGCGGCCTTCTGCACCTCGTGCATCAACCCATCCAGCCGGGCGCTATGGTCTGGAGCAACCGGGCAGTCAGAGGCCTGCACAGGCGCAGACATCGTTAAAGCGGCGAAGACCCCGGCAATCCCGGTACAGCGAAGCGGTGTGCGTAACAAAACAAAAGGCATGCCCTATGCTGGCATATTTCACCATTCAATCAAGTCAACTGCCCGTGCGCGCATTCCTGCTGCCTCACAAAGGCGCCAATGCACCGTCTTCCTTTACCGCTTCCATCGCCACATAGGTTGAGGTTGAGGAGACATGCGGCAGCGAGGAAATCTTTTCGCCAAGAACCGACCGGTAGTCCGTCATCGAGCGGGTCCGCACCTTCAGCAGATAGTCGAAATGCGATGCCATCATATAGGCCTGTTCGATCTCCGGCAGTTTCGCCACGGCTGCGTTGAATTTAACCAGCGCCGCCTCCCGCGTGTCATCCAGCTTTACCTCAACAAAGGCGACATGATCCAGGCCAAGCCGGATCGGATCCACCAACGCCCGGTACCCGGTAATGGTGCCCTCGGCCTCAAGCCGCCTGAGACGTGTTTGAGTGGGCGTTTTCGACAAGCCGATTTTACGGGCCAGATCCGCAATGGATATCCGCCCGTCCTCACTCAGCACATTCAGAATCGCCCGGTC
Organism: Leisingera sp. F5; assembly: GCF_001593695.1. Classification (NCBI taxonomy): domain Bacteria; kingdom Pseudomonadati; phylum Pseudomonadota; class Alphaproteobacteria; order Rhodobacterales; family Roseobacteraceae; genus Leisingera; species Leisingera sp. F5. The sequence continues at coordinate 13,598 of NZ_LUKH01000006.1, forward strand.
GAACCGATCAAGGTCCTGAAAGCTCATTTGGACTTTCCTTTTATAAACTATGCACCAATTCACCTAAGGATCTCACATCTTCAGGCGATTGTCCCGCATGAATGCGTGTACCCTTAGCAAAAGCCCTGCACACTTTTTGTGGAGTTACCCGCATGACCACCCAACCCAAGCTGCGCTACCGGATCGATGCCGGCACTTATGCTGATCAAACCGCAATGCGCGATCAGCTGATCGCCCAAGCGGACTTATCTGACACCGACCGCAGCCGCATCTGCGCTAACGCCGCCGCCCTGGTGCGCGATATCCGCGGCCATTCGGCGCCTGGTCTGATGGAAGTGTTCCTGGCCGAATACGGCTTGTCCACTGACGAGGGCGTCGCGCTGATGTGCCTGGCCGAGGCGTTGCTGCGGGTGCCGGATGCCGACACTATTGATGCGCTGATCGAGGACAAGATCGCGCCTTCCGACTGGGGCAAGCATCTGGGCAAGTCTACCTCCTCGCTGGTCAATGCCTCTACCTGGGCGCTGATGCTGACCGGCAAGGTGCTGGACGAGGAACGCAGCCCCATCGGCGCCCTGCGCGGCGCCATAAAGCGCTTGGGCGAGCCGGTGATCCGCACCGCCGTCAGCCGCGCGATGAAGGAAATGGGCCGCCAGTTCGTGCTGGGTGAAACCATTGAAAGCGCCATGGACCGCGCCGCCGGGATGGAGGCCAAGGGCTACACTTACTCCTACGACATGCTGGGAGAAGCCGCCCGGACAGAGGCTGACGCGGCCCGCTACCACCTGTCTTATTCCAAGGCGATCTCGGCCATTGCAGCCGCCTGCAACAGCGATGACATCCGCAAGAATCCCGGCATTTCGGTAAAACTCTCCGCCCTGCATCCGCGTTACGAGCTGGCGCAGGAAGACAGCGTGATGGAGCATCTGGTGCCGCGCCTCAAGGCACTGGCTCTGCTGGCCAAAGCCGCGAAAATGGGCCTCAACATCGACGCCGAAGAGGCTGACCGCCTGTCGCTGTCGCTGGAGGTGATCGGCGCCGTGGTCTCGGACCCTTCTCTGGCAGGCTGGGACGGCTTTGGCGTGGTGGTGCAGGCCTATGGGCCGCGCACCGGGCTGGCCATCGATGCCCTGCATGAGATGGCAGAGGCGTATGATCGCCGCTTTATGGTGCGGCTGGTGAAAGGCGCTTATTGGGATACTGAAATCAAACGCGCCCAGGTCGAAGGCGTGGACGGATTTCCGGTTTTCACCAACAAGGCACTGACCGATGTGTCCTATATTTCCAACGCCCGCAAGCTGCTGGGGATGACGGACCGGATTTACCCGCAGTTCGCCACCCACAATGCGCATACTGTCTCGGCGATCCTGCATATGGCTGCGGACAAAGACAACGCAACCTACGAGTTTCAGCGCCTGCACGGCATGGGCGAAACCCTGCACCAGATGGTGCTGGAGCAGAACAAGACCAACTGCCGGATTTATGCCCCCGTCGGAGCGCACCGCGATCTCTTGGCCTATCTGGTCCGGCGTCTGCTGGAAAACGGCGCCAACAGCTCATTCGTGAACCAGATCGTGGACGAAAATGTCTCGCCGGATATCGTCGCCGCGGATCCCTTCGCTGCGGTTGCCGATATCAGCCGCAAGATCCCGACAGGGCCAGAGCTTTATGCGCCGGAACGCCCGAATTCCAAGGGGTTCGACCTGGGGCATGCGCCCACACTGGCCAAGATTGAAGAGGCCCGCGCGCCTTGGCGCACGCATCAATGGCAGGCCGGACCGCTGCTGGCAGGCGATGCCCGCCCCGAGACCGCCAAGGATGTGACCAGCCCCACCGATCTGAGTGTTGCAGGCTCCGTCAGCCAGTGCAGTCCCGAAGATGTCGAGCTGGCGCTGGCGCTGGCCGACCCTTGGGATGCTCCTGCAGCGGAACGCACCGCGATCCTGAATAAGGCCGCCGACCTCTATGAGGAAAACTTCGGCGAGCTGTTTGCCATCCTCGCCCGCGAGGCCGGCAAGACCATCCCCGACGCAGTGGCTGAGCTGCGCGAGGCGGTGGATTTCCTGCGCTACTATGCGTCCCGCATTTCTGAGGCGCCGCCTGCTGGCATCTTCTCCTGCATCTCGCCCTGGAACTTCCCGCTGGCGATCTTCACCGGTCAGGTTGCAGCGGCGCTGGCCGCAGGCAACGCGGTGCTGGCAAAACCCGCCGACCAGACGCCCCTGATCGCCCACCGCGCCGTGCAGCTGATGCATGAGGCCGGAGTGCCGCGCGCAGCCATGCAGCTGGTGCCAGGACGCGGCAGCGTGGTTGGCGCCGCCATCACCTCGGACCCGCGGGTCAATGGTGTTGCCTTCACCGGTTCCACCGCGACCGCAATGCACATCCGCAAGGCGATGGCCGACAACCTGCAGCCCGGCGCGCCGCTGATTGCGGAGACCGGCGGTCTGAATGCAATGATCGTCGACTCCACCGCCCTGCCCGAACAGACCGTGCAGGCAGTGATCGAAAGCGCCTTCCAGTCCGCGGGTCAGCGCTGTTCCGCCCTGCGCTGCCTCTATCTGCAGGAAGACATTGCCGCCACCGTGCTGAAGATGCTGAAGGGAGCGATGGATTGCCTGCATCTGGACGACCCCTGGCTTCTGTCAACCGACAGCGGCCCGGTGATCGACGAAGGCGCCCGGGCTGGCATCCTGGCCCATGTCGCCAAGGCCCGAACTGAGGGCCGGGTGCTGAAGGAAATGCGCGCGCCGCAAGCCGGCACCTTTGTGGCCCCGACCATGATCGAAGTCCCAGGCATCAGCGCGCTGGAGGAAGAGATCTTTGGTCCCGTCCTGCATGTCGCACGGTTCAAGTCACAGGACCTGGATCAGGTGATTTCCGACATCAACGCAACCGGTTACGGGCTGACCTTCGGGTTGCACACCCGTATCGACGACCGGGTGCAGCATGTCTGCGACCGGGTGCATGCGGGCAACATCTATGTGAACCGCAACCAGATCGGCGCCATTGTCGGCAGCCAGCCGTTCGGCGGCGAGGGCCTGTCGGGCACCGGCCCCAAGGCGGGCGGCCCCTATTACCTCAGCCGTTTCTGCGCGCCGGACCGGCAGCAAAGCAACGCCCAGTGGGAAACCACCTTTGCCGAACTGCCTGGGGAAAGCGGCGTGCCTGCGCGTCCTGTAACCACCACCCTGCCCGGACCAACCGGCGAATCGAACCGCCTGACCGTCTCTGCCCGCCCGCCGCTGTTGTGCATGGGACCGGGGCCGGAGGCCGCGGCGGAACAGGCCAAAGAGGTGATCAGCCTCGGCGGCACCGCGATTGAGGCGCACGGGATGTTCGACCTGCACCGGCTTGAGGCGATCCAGGGCATTGCCGGCGTGCTGTGGTGGGGCGACGAGGCCACGGGCCGCGAGATCGAACAGTGGCTGGCCAAACGCGACGGCCCGATCATCCCGCTGATCCCCGGCAAGCCCGACCGCGCCCGCGTCCTGGCCGAGCGCCACGTCTGCGTCGACACCACCGCCTCCGGCGGCAACGCGGACCTGCTTGGAGGCAACGCCTGAACTGCGCCCGATAAGTGCTTGACGCTGGGCCATTTCCGGCCCAGCGTTTCCCCATGTTTCCGATCCGCGACCACAACCCGTCCGGCCGCAGGCCCTATGTCGTCTATGCGCTGATGGCGATAAATATCCTGGCCTATGTCTACTATACGGCCAGCTATGCCTCGCCCCGCGCGCTGGCCTATTTCTATGACACTTATGCGGTGGTGCCAGCCGAGATCAGTCACGGGTACGGGTTCGAGACCCTGTTCACCTCCTTGTTCATCCACGCAGGGCTGATGCATCTGGGCGGCAACATGCTGTTCCTATGGATCTTCGGCGATAATCTGGAAGACGAGATGGGGCATCTTCCTTTCCTTGTGTTCTATCTCATCAGCGGTTTGGGCGCCGGGCTGATCCATGTGATGTCGGCCCCCGGTTCCATGGTGCCAACGGTGGGGGCCTCCGGCGCCATTGCGGGCGTCATGGGCGGCTACCTGTTGATGTTCCCCAAGGCCCGCGTCGATATCCTGCTGGTGCTGATCATCTATTTCCGCATCTTCACCATCCCCGCCTTTGTCATGCTGGGCGTCTGGCTGGCGATGCAGTTCTTTGGAGGCCTCGGCGCCGACCCCGATCAAGGCGGCGTGGCTTACTGGGCCCATGCCGGCGGCTTTGCCGTCGGGCTGGTGATGTGCCTGCCCCTATGGCTGCGGCGCGGCGGCCCGGCGTTTTGGAACAAGACCCATGGCACCCCGCCGCATCCGGAAAACGAGTACGAGTACGCCGCCAGCCGCATCCCCAAACTGCCGCGCAAGAGGCGGAAGCCGGGGCCCTGGGGGAAATAGTGCGCCGACCAGTCCCGCACTTCAGTTACAGGAAAGAAGTATCAAGACGGCCTGCAGAACCATAGGAACAGACTACTGATTAACACGCAGGCCGCCACCCCGACGGGCATCGGGGTAAAGTAAGGTTAGATCCGCCCTGGAGAAGATTGCGGGGAACAATCGGAGTTTTGCTCAAAACTTGCCAAGCAAGTACTCAATTCCTGAATACGTCATCGTAGCAAAGACCTCGAACAAAATGCGCTTCAGTGGCTCCAACCCGACCGCTTGGGCGCTGGTCATGAGGGGTATCAGGCATTGCAACAGCGTTTACCAAGTATTCTCCGTCTTTCAATGTCACAACAAACGGTCTGAAACCTCCCTGAAACCCGCCAGCAGTCACTGCACTCACCTCTCCGCATGCGCGTACAATGGACTTGCCATCGGAATAGCTGATGCGGTTCTGGTGAATATTGCGAAATTTTGCACTCTCCGGATGAACCAGTACGTCGCGAGTTGCACGTTCAATCGCGTTGGTCTCTGCGGAGGAAATCGCGAGTCTTTCGACTTTCGCAACGGAAGTACAAGCGGTGATGGAAACTGCAGCCAGGCAAGTCAGGAAAAGCTTCTTCATGAGTATCCTATTGAAATTAATTGTTGTTACGGAGAACCTGCAAGCAAACGGCTTGCCAAACAAGCCCTAGAAACTGATGAACTGACTCAGTCGGTTCCTTCCATAACGAAACATTGTGACAGAGGAACTCAAAATGCCCCATCTGAAAGCAACCTGCCACTGCGGCGCCGTTGAGATCGAAGCGGATTTTCCCCAAGGCCTCGCCTCTGCCGCGCGTTGCGATTGTTCCTTTTGCCGCCGCCGCGGGGCGGCTGCCGTCACCGCCGTTGCCGCCAGCCTGAAGGTGCTGAAAGGGGTGGAAAATCTCAGTCTCTACACCTGGGGCACTCATACCGCGAAACATTACTTCTGCAAGACCTGCGGCATCTACACCCACCACCAGCGGCGTTCGGACCCGAAGGAATGCGGTGTCAACCTGGGCTGTATCGAAGGCGCCAATCCGCGAACGCATCCCGAGACTCATGGCGATATCCCCTGGCACGACGGTGTTAACCACCCGTCTGATCAGCAATAACCTCCTGCCAGTCCGATAGGCCAAGCTGCGCCCCCCTCCCCTCAAACCAAAGGTTTGCCTCCGGCAAAACGGGAGGGCGCAGGTCTCATTCAATCACACAATACAAAAAACGCGGCGCAATGGCCGCGTTTCATATTCTCAATCTTACGGACAAGTTCAGCCGCGGATCACCTTGGCGAAATTGTCGAAGATCGGCTCGTTCGAGCACACCACCGAACCGGAATCGATAATGCCCGCTTCGGGATCAATCGCCTCGGCAAACCCGCCGGCCTCTTTCACGATGATGATGCCTGCAGCCAGGTCCCAGGCGTTCAGGCGGCGTTCCCAGAAGCCCTCATAGCGGCCTGCGGCCACATAGGCCATATCCAGCGCGGCAGAGCCCCAGCGGCGCACGCCGGCGCAGGCGGGCATCAGGCGGGCAAGATCTTGAAGCGTCAGCGGCAGGTCGGCGCGGCCGCCGAACGGCACACCGGTTGCAAAAATGGACTCGATCATCCGGTGGCGGCCCGACACCCGGATGCGGGTGTCGTTCATCCAGGCGCCGGCGCCCTTCTCGGCAAAGAACATCTCGTCCTTAGCAGCGTCATAGACCACGCCCGCAACGATTTTGCCCTTGTGCTCCAGCGCGATGGAGATTGCCCAGTGCGGCAGCCCGTGCAGGAAATTAGTAGTGCCGTCCAGCGGATCAACGATCCAGCGGCGGGTCGGATCTTCGCCGTCTTCCTCGCCGCCCTCTTCGGCCAGCCAGCCATAGGTCGGGCGCGCATTGCGCAGCTCTTCCTTGATGATCTTTTCAGCGGCGATGTCAGCCTTGGAGACAAAGTCGCCGGCACCTTTCATCGACACCTGCAGGTTCTCCACCTCGCGGAAGTCTTTCACAAGGGAACGACCGGCCTTGCGGGCGGTCTTGATCATCACATTGAGGTTTGCGCTGCCAATCATGTCTGCAGTATCCTGTCACGTCGGGGAGATGCCGGTCAAACCGTGCCTATACGCCCCCTGCCCGCAGTTGCCAAGGGGCTTTGCCGCAATGAGGGTTACTGGCCTGACGCCCGGTTACAGCAGCCAGGGCGGTTGAATTCCCGCATCACCGCGCCCAAACTCCAAAGCAATCAGATCAAGGAACATTCCCATGCCCGACCAGATGCAGCGTATCGTGCTGGCCAGCCGCCCCGAAGGCCAGGCCAGCGAAGACAATTTCCGCCTTGAGTCGGTGGATCTGCCCCAACCAGGCGAAGGCGAAGTTATTGTAAAAGTTCACTATATGTCGCTAGACCCCTATATGCGCGGACGCATGAATGCGGGTAAGTCCTATGCCCCGCCAGTCGAAATCGGAGAGACCATGAGCGCGGGTGGCGTCGGTGAGGTGATTGCCTCGGGCAGCCCGGATTTCCAGACCGGCGACTTCGCCCTGGGCATGTTCGGCTGGGCCAGTCACGCCTGCGTTCCTGCGTCTGAAGTCCGCAAACTGGACCCCCAGCTGGCGCCGCTTACGACTGCGCTTGGCGCTCTCGGCATGCCGGGGTTTACCGCCTGGCATGGCTTAGAGGCCTATGGCCGCCCCAAAGCCGGTGAAACCTTGGTGGTTGCTGCCGCGACCGGCCCGGTTGGTTCGATGGTCGGTCAGCTGGCAAAGCAAGCAGGCCTGCGCGTGGTCGGCGTTGCGGGCGGTGCTGACAAGTGCAAGCTGGCGGTGGAGACCTTCGGCTTTGACGCCTGCCTCGACCACCGCGCCTATGAAACTGCCGAAGCGCTGAGCGAAGCCCTCGCGGCGGAATGCCCGGACGGCATCGACATTTACTACGAGAATGTCGGCGGCAAGGTGCTGGAGGCGGTGCTGCCCAACATGAACAACTTCGGCCGGATCCCGGTCTGCGGCATGATCGCCTGGTACAACAGCGCTGAAACCGATCTGACCGCCCCCGCGATCTGGCGCTCGGTGCTGACCAGGTTCCTGTCCGTGAATGGCTTCATCATCTTCAACCACTACGACCGCTATCCTGATTTTCTGCAGGACGTCGCCCCCAGGATCGCCAGCGGCGGGATCAAATATCTGGAAGATATTGCTGAAGGGTTGGAGAACGCCCCCAAGACCTTCCTGTCGATGATGCAGGGCGGCAATACCGGCAAGCAGATCGTCAAGCTGGTCTGAAGCCGCACGCTGCACTGCTGTATCGCGCAACCGCGCGGAGCGGGCACGGAAGCCGGAACGGCGCCCGGCCGCTCCGCGCCCTATCAAACATGCTGCAGCTTGCGGGCCTCGACCTTGGCCAGGCGGATCAGTTCCTGCATGTAAGGTTTCTCGCGGTCCTCGGTCCGAATGGCTGCGTACAGCCGCCGCGTGATCCCGGCCTTGGTCAGCGGCCGGGTCACATAATCCGAGGAATACTTCACCTCCCGCACCACCCAGTCCGGCAGCACCGACACGCCGCGGTTTGACGCCACCAGCAGCAGGATCACCGCTGTCAGCTCCACCTGGCGGATCGAGGCTGGCTCAACCCCCGCCGGAATCAGCAGCTGGCTGAACACATCCAGCCGGGTCTTGTCCACCGGGTAGGTGATCAGGTTCTGGCCGATGAAATCCGCAGCCTCAACGAAAGGTTTCTCCGCCAAGGGATGCTGGGCCGAGGCAACAAACACCGCATTGTAATCAAACAGCTCAATAAATTCGACGCCGGCAATGTCCTCGGGATCGGAGGAGACCACCAGATCCACCTCCTCTTTTTGCAGTGCCGGCAGCGCGTCAAAGGCCAATCCGGGGCGGATATCCACATCCACATCGCCCCAGTTCTTGCGGAACCCTTCCAGCACCGGGAACAGCCATTCGAAACAGGCGTGGCATTCGATGGCGATATGCATCCGCCCGGTATTGCCATCCCGCAAAGCGGAGAATTCCGCTTGTGCTGCTTCAAGTTGCGGCAGAACCTGCTCGGCCAGCCGCAGCAGGCGCAGCCCCGCCGGTGACAGTTTCATCGGCTTTGAACGGCGGATGAACAGCTCGACCCCCGCTTGTTCCTCCAGCCCCTTCACCTGATGGCTCAGCGCGCTTTGGGTGATGTTCAGCTGATCCGCGGCGCGGGCCAACCCGCCGGCCTCGTGAATGGCCTTAATGGTGCGGAGGTGACGGAACTCAATATGCATTCTTCAATTGCGCTCATGTTGTTCTTGAGGATTATGAAATTGTCTCACAATGCTGCGCATGCAACAAGAGCTGAAATCAACCTAGCGAGAGACCTGAGATGACGACGCCCAAGATTTCCTTTGAATTCTTCCCGCCGCAGAATCTCGAAGCCTCCTTCCGGCTTTGGGACACCGTGCAAGTCCTTGCGCCGATGGAGCCGCGCTTTGTCTCGGTGACCTATGGTGCCGGCGGCACCACCCGCACGCTGACCCGGGACGCAGTGTCGACACTGCATAAATCCTCCGGCTTGAACGTGGCTGCGCATCTGACCTGCGTGAATGCCTCCAAGGCCGAAACGCTGGAAATCGCCGACCAGTTTGCCGAGGCTGGCGTGACCGAAATTGTTGCGCTGCGCGGCGACCCGCCCAAGGGCGAAGGCAAGTTCATTCCGCATCCCGACGGTTTTGCCAATTCGGTGGAGCTGATCAAGGGACTGGCCTTGCGCGGCAATTTCAACATCAAGGTCGGCGCCTACCCGGACCGCCACCCGGACGCCGCAGATCAGGCCGCAGACGTGGAATGGCTGAAGCGCAAGCTGGACGCCGGCGCGGATGAGGCGCTGACCCAGTTCTTTTTCGAGGCCGAGACCTTCTTCCGCTTCCGCGATGCCTGTGAAAAGGCCGGGATCGACGGCAGCAAGCTCACCCCCGGCATCCTGCCGATCGAGAACTGGAAGGGCGCGCGCAACTTTGCCAAGCGCTGCGGCACCATCATTCCAGACTGGGTCGAAAACGCCTTTGCCAAGGCGCTGCGTGACGACCGCGAGGAACTGCTGGCCACAGCCCTTTGCACTGAGCTGTGTTCAGACCTGCTGGAAGGCGGCGTAGAAAAGCTGCATTTCTACACGCTGAACCGCCCCGAGCTGACCCGCGATGTCTGCTTTGCCCTGGGCGTCACCCCCAAGGTAGCACTGTCGAACGTGGCGTAAGCGTTGCACACCCCGGCGCGCGGTTTCTAATGGCAGCGTCACCTCTGCCAAGGACTCGCGCGCCATGTTTTATGCCAAACAGCCCTCTGACCTGCTGACAATGGAGCAGATTACCCGGATTTCCGGTCTGGACTTCATGCAAGGCATCCTGGACCGCCGCCTGCCCGGTCCACCGATTGCCGAAACGCTGGGCTATCACCTGCACAGCGTCGAAGACGGCCGGATTGTGTTCCGCGGCACGCCGGAGTTTCCCGTCTGCAACCCGATGGGCACTGTGCATGGCGGCTGGTACGGCACGCTTCTGGACAGCGCCATGGCCTGCGCTGTGATGACCAAAGTTCCCGCGGGTTCGGTCTACACAACGCTGGAATACAAGATCAACATCCTGCGGGCGATCCCGCTGGGCACCACCATCGACTGCAGCGGCAGCATCGACCACGTGGGCCGCTCCACTGGTGTCGCGCATGGCGAAATCCGCGGGCTGGAAGACGGACGCCTCTATGCGACCGGCTCCACCACTTGCATTGTGATGAAGATCGCCCAAGGCTAACCGCCGGGCAACCGCTTCCCAACTTGCACGCGGCCGATATGCATCTATGCTCCGGCCAATCTGCTGAAATGCTGAACGAAGGGTCGGTCATGCCGCCAAACAGTCTCGGCCGGGCCGCCACAGCCCGCATTCAAATCCTGGCCCCTGCCAAGGAGCTGGATTTTCTGGATACGCAATCCGTTGTTCTGCCGGCGCCTGTCACCCCGCTGGAGGCCTGGAACATTATGCACGCAAAGCCTTTGCCTGGCATGAAGCTGGCCTTCCGGCTGCGCGACGCCATTTCCGCCTGCTTCGGGGTTAAACGCATCGGCGGCATTTCCCGGACACCGAAAGCGGCAGTGCAAACAGGCGATCAGCTGGATTTCTTTCTGGTAGAGGCCCTGTCGGACGAAGTGATGACCCTTACGGTCCGGGACCGGCACTTGGATGTGATGACCTGTGTTTCTTCCAGCAGCGGTGTTTTGTCGGTGACGTCATCCGTCAAAACACACAACCTCTTTGGCCGGATTTACATGATCCCGGTCCGGCCGGCCCACAAGCTGATTGTGGCGTTGTCCTTGAAACGGCTTCGGCGGGAGTTTGACCGCCGCGCAGTTGCCGGCTGATATTGCCACCTAGGCCCGGTTTCATCCGCTACCGGTTTACTGGTGAACGTCAGGCCGCCCTTCAGGTCTTGGAGAACCTGGTCAGCCAGCCGCCAGCCGACCCCTCGGAGGGTTTGCCAGTGCTGACACTGCTATGCAGTCGCTCGCTGCCATCCAGACCAACCCGGCGGCGGCTGCGCAACAGGAAAATCTTGCCCCAGCCGCGCCAAGTGCCGACAGACGGCGCCTTAGGATCGACCGGAAACCGCATTCGCCAATCCAGCGGCAGCGGCAAACCGCGGTCTTCGGCCTTTTCCAGCATCCACACCAAAGAGACGTTGGCCTTGGGCCGGGCTTCCTCATAGCCGCCAAGCTGGCCGCCGACGTCACCATGGGCACCGCGGAACCAGACCTGTTCTACATGTCCGCCCCAGTCCTTGGGGCAATCCCACAGCACCGGTTTGAAAACGTCCCGTGTTTCATCCAGCGCCAGCGCGTGGTAGCCGCTTTTGACGTGGTGGCCCAAGTGGTGGTTGTGGAAGTTGTGCCGGTTTTCTGCCCAGCGCCACAACAGCGGCAGACGCAACCCCAAGGCCTTGACCGTATCCCAGGCGCCGACCATCTCAATCTCAATGTCTTCATGGCAATGCGCCGCGGTAAAAGCGCCCGAGGTCTTGGACCGCCCGTTCAGCCGGTAATGCCGGTAAGCGGTGCGTATGTTGCGCACGGTGGCGTGCTCCGCCTTCAGCAGGCCGATCCGGTCGATCACTCCCGCCAGCGAGCGCACCGCATAGGCACCGCGGGAATAGCCGAACAGATAGATACGGTCGCCGGGCCGGTAGCGGGAGGCAAGATAACCGTAAGCACGGCGGATCTGCCGGTTGATGCCACGCCCCATCATCACATCAGGGGCGCTGCCCCAGCCTTTCCACTGAACCCCGGATTCATAAAAGACCGAAACCTGTCCGCCCATTTCCCGGCACAGCCGGAACAGCTGGCCGGCGTGGGTTTCGTGCCCTTCTTCCAGTGTCGACATGGTGCCGTCCAGGATGATCACATGGGCCTGCGGCCCGCGCAGCTTGGTTTCGCCGGAATGCTCCGAGCGCAGCGGCCGTCCGAGCCACCCTAAAACCCTTTTACTCAGCTGCGTCAGAAACATCCCTAAGCACTTCCCAAACTCTCAGCGGGGTGAACGGCATGTCCACTTGCCGCACGCCGCGATCCCAGACCGCGTCCTGCACCGCATTAGCAACAGCAGCCAGCGCGCCGACGGTGCCCGCCTCGCCGCAGCCCTTCATCCCCATCGGGTTCCGGGTGGACGGCACAGGCTCGGAGGTAAACCCAATCATGGGGACGCCGCTGGCCCGCGGCAAGGCATAGTCCATGAACGAAGCTGTGAGCAGTTGTCCGTCAGAATCATAGACAACACGTTCCAGCATGGCCTGTCCCAGCCCCTGCGCCACCCCGCCATGCACTTGCCCTTCGGCCAGCATCGGGTTGATCAAATTACCAAAATCGTCAACTACAGTGTAGCGCTCCACGTCGGCTTGCCCAGTCTCCGGATCGATAACAATTTCGGCAATATGCGCGCCGTTCGGAAACGACCGCCCCGGCAGCCGGGCCCGCGCCGCGTGGCGCTGCAGATCAAGCCGCCCTTGCGCGCGGGCCATCTCTGCCGCTTCCAGCATCGTGGGGGTCAAGTTCGATCCCGGTGCCCGGAAGGTTTCGCCGTCAAACCCGACCGCCACTTCCTCCACACCCATCTCCTCCGCCAGGAAGGGGATGAAGGCGGCAATCATCGTATCCACTGCGGCCAGCGTGGCGTTCGCCTGTGTTGTCACAGACCGCGATCCACCGGTGCCGCCGCCCTGAGCGATGCGGTCACTGTCGCCCTGGATGACATGGATGTTTTCTGCAGGGATACCGCTTTGGTCGGCCAGGAACTGGGCATAGACAGTTTCATGCCCCTGTCCGTTGCTTTGCGTGCCAACATAGATATTCACCCGGCCACCCTCCAGAAACTCCACTTCCGCGCCTTCTGAAGGATCGCCCAAAATGCTTTCGATATAGTAACAGACCCCAACGCCCCGGTACTTGCCGCGTTTACCATCTGCGGCGCGGCGGGCGGCGAATCCCTTCAGATCCGCCTCTTCCGCAGCCCGGCTCAGAACTTTATCGAAGTCGCCCACATCATAGGTTTCACCAGTCACGGTGCCATAGGGAAAGGCCGCCGGCTTGATGAAGTTGCGCTGCCGCAGCTCCAGCGGATCCACACCCAGTTCACGCGCCGCGCGGTCCATCGCCCGTTCCAGCACATAGATCGCCTCGGGCCGCCCGGCACCGCGGTAGGCATCCACCTGGGTTGTGGTGGTGTAAATCCCCTCCACCTGCAGCCAGGCGGTCTGGATGTCATAGACACCAGCCAGCACCCGGCTGAACAGCTGAGTCTGGATCGGCTGGCCGAAATGCGAATTGTAAGCGCCGAGGTTGCAACGGGTGCTGACCCTATAGGCGGTGATTTTCAGGTCCGCGTCAAAGGCCAGCTCCGCCAGCGAGGTCAGATCCCGCCCGCCGTTGTCGCTCAGCATGGATTCGGTCCGGTCGGCGATCCAGAACACCGGGCGGCCCAGCGCGCGGGCAGCCTGAGCGACAGCGAAATACTCCGGGTAAGGAAAGGCCTTCATGCCAAAGCCGCCGCCCACATCCGGGATCGTGACTTTGACGTCGGCCTCATCCAGCCGCATTTTAGCCGCCAGCTGGGACTTGATCGCCCAGACCCCCTGCCCGCCAAAGGTGAAATGCAGCCGCCCGCCGTGCCATTCGGCAAAGCAGCCGCGCGGTTCCATCGAGTTGACGATAATCCGGTTGTCATCGACCTGCAGCGCGACAGTATGAGCCGCAGTGCGGAACGCCTCGGCCGTTGCTGTCTCGTCCCCCATGCCCCAGTCAAAAGCACGATTGTCCGGCGCCTCCGCATGCAGCGGCTCACCGCCCGGCAAGACGTCCAACTTCGCAGGCAGATCGTCAATGTCGAGCTCGATCAGCTCCCCCGCATCACGGGCCTGATCCAGCGTCTCCGCAATGACCACCGCCACCGGTTCCCCCACATAGCGCACGCGGTCCCGCGCAAGCATCGGACGTTCGGGCGCGGCGCCGCTGGAGCCATCCCGGTTCTTCACTGTGGTGCCGTCCATAGACACATCAATACCGGCAGCCTCTAGATCCGCCAGGGTGATAACCGCATGGACGCCCTCACTCTCGCTTGCGTCCTCGACGTTCAGCGCCGTGATCACGCCATGCGCCACCGGGCTGCGCAGCACCCAGGCGCGCAAGGCACCCGTTGGGGCAGCATCCTCGATGTACTGCCCCTGTCCGGTCAGAAAACGCAGGTCCTCGACCCGCTTCACCGGTTGGCTTTTCCCGAATTTGTCCATGCTTGCCCCCTTGTTCGCGCTGGCTGGCGTTCCGGGGGCGAGACTAACCTCAGCGGGCGGCTTGTCCAGACAGCTCGATCACCGTCGCCACGTCAGACAGGCCGTATCCGTTGAATTGCGTGCTCATGGCAGAGGAATAGGCGCCCAAGCCCGGAAACAGCACATAGTCACCGGTTGCGGCATCACCTGGCAGCGGCAGACCGTCCGGCAAACGGTCCAGACTGTCACAGGTGGGTCCGAACACCACACGGGGCTTGCGCTCGCCCTCCCGGTGCTTGCCATCCCCTCCGACAACCTCCACCCGGCCCGGCAGCCCCATGTCGCGGATATCAACCAGCCCGCCATAGATGCCGTCATTCAGAAACACTACCTCGCCGCCTTTCCGCATGCCCTTGATGCGCGCCGCCAGGGTGAAGCTTTCGGAAACCATCGCCCGCCCCGGCTCGCAGATCAGCGTGGGCTTATCAGTGCCAAACGCCGTGTCGGCGGCTTTGGATATGGCGGCAAAGACCTTCTCCAGATCCGGCGCCACACCATCCCGGTTGGCCGCAAACCCGCCGCCCACATTGAGGCGTGCGATCTTCACACCCGCTGCGTCCACAATCCGCTTGGCGGCGTGAACATATTCCACCCAAGCGCTTTCATCCTCGCACTGGGTGCCCGGATGGAAACACAGCGCAGGCGTCCAGCCATCCGCCGCCACCTGTTTCAGCAGTTCTATGGCTTCTTCCGGAGCAGCGCCGAACTTGCTGCCGAAGTCATAAGCCGCACCGGCGACCGGCAAGGCAAAGCGCACCGCAATCTCGCGGGAGCGCGGCACTGCGCCCAGCTTTTCCAGTTCGCTCAGCTCGTCCACAGACCAGCTGGCAACACCATGCTCAATCCCCGCGGCGATCTCCGCCGTTGAGCGCATCGGGTTGTTGTAATGCATCACCGCATCGGGGCTGGCCGCACGTACTGCCGTCATTTCCGCAGGCGAGGCCACATCAAAAGCCGTGATCCCAGCCGCCACCAGATTGGACAATACAGCAGGATGCGGGTTGGCCTTCACTGCATAGGTCACCAGCCCTGGAAACCCTTCGCGGAACCGCCGTGCCACCTCATGCAAAACCCGCGGCGAGAAATACAGGATCGGATGATCCGGCGCGCTGCGGGCCAGGTGGGATTCAGGGGAAAGCCAAAGCGGTGGAATTTGCTGCATCAGGAAAAGCCTCGTTCGTTTTGCATATTTTCCGATGAAATTCTGTCGATTCCGCTCGTCAGTTCTTTTATAGTGACGAAAAAGAACGTCAAATCGAAGGGCAAGCATGCAAAGCGACGATACCGATCAGCGTCTTGTCACCTTGTTGCGGGAAAACGCCCGCCGCCCGGTGGCGGAACTTGCCCGTCACCTCGGCCTTGCCCGCACTACTGTTCAGGCGCGGATCGAGCGGCTGGAAGCCAACGGCGTCATCACAGGCTACACGCTTAAAACCTCCGCCGCCGCACGCCCGCCGCTTCAAGCGACCGTCCTGATGTCGATCGAACCGCGCTCGGGGCCGGAGGTGCTCGCCCGCCTGCGCAGCCTGCCTGGGGTTGAGGTTGTGCATACGACCTCAGGCAGATTTGACCTGCTGGCTCAGGTGGTCGCGCAAACCACGTCAGAGCTGGACAACACCATCGACCACATCGCCGAAGCGCGCGGGGTGCGTTCATCTGAGAGCCTGATCCATCTGGCAACAAAACTGGACCGGACAGGGCAGTAAGGATCAGACGGTCCTCACATAATCCAGCAGCCAGTCCCTGAACAACCGCGCCGCCGGGCGCAGGGCGCCGCGGTCGGGATAAATCAGGTGATACGCCTCCTGCCCCGGCACCGCGACCTCCGGCAGGCAGCGCACCAGCCCGCCCGCGCTGACCGCGGCATCCGAAGCAGGCGCCCGCGCCAGCGCAATCCCCACACCTTGCACTGACAGCTCCGCCGCCATCAGCGAGTTGTCTGCGAAGAAATAGCGCGCCTGCCCGTGCGAGAGCCGCAAGGCCTCAAACAGCTGCACCCAGCTGGCCCGGTGGGTCGAGACTTCAATCAGCGGAAAGCGGAACAGATCCTGCGGTGTCCGCACCTGAGCCGCAACCTCTGGCGGAGCCACCGGATAGAGCACCTCCCGCAGCAGCTCGTCCCCTTCGGTGCCAAACAGCGACGGGTTGCCGAATACGATCTGCAAATCGGTGAACCGGTTGGCAAAATCAGCCGCCATATTGCCAGTACTGAGCGCCAGATTGACTTGGCTGTGCGCCGCCTGGAACTGCGGCAGCCCCCGCGCCAGAACCCCATGGGCAAACAGCAGCACCGACTGCACAAACAGCCGCTGCTCGCGGCTCTCGCCGAACAGACCCGTGGTTGCGGTCTCCAGCATCAGCAGCGACTGCTGCACCGACGGCAGATAAGCCCGCCCGGCCTCGGTCAGCGTCACCGCATGGGCGTGGCGCTGAAACAGCGGTGTGCCCAGCTGTGCCTCCAGCGCTTTCACTTGCTGGCTGACTGCAGCCGCCGACATATTCAGCTGGACTGCCGCACGGGCAAAGCTTTCGGTGCGCGCCGCCGCTTCAAACACGCGCAGCCAGTTGAGAGAGGGTATCCGGGTCGCCATGCACCAAGGCTAAGCAGAACTTACCCTGACCGGCAAGACATACCATGCTGGGAATCTCCACCACCGCCCTAGGGTCCAAGTCAGCGAACAGGGATGCGCCTAGCGCAGCCTCTCCCCACCAGCCAGATTGAGAGACGAGACATGACAAGTCCCGCCAACGCCCCGCGTCCCAAGCGCAAGATTTGGAACTTCACCCCGCAGCTGCCGATCCAGACCTCCCCCTACTGGGACTGGCCTTTGAGACCGCTGGCCTCGGTCAAATACCTGCTGCAAAGCTGGAATCCGCTGGCACTGCGGGCGCTGCTCCTGGTTTTTGCCATCGTCACCTGGACATTCTTCACCCCGTCACTGGACCGCATTGCCACGCTCAGCTGGGACTGGGTGGCCGAAATATGGCTGCGTAACTTCTGCATCCTCATGGTGGTGGCCGGCGGGCTGCACCTGGCACTGTGGAAATTCCGCACGCAAGCGGACGAGTACCGCTATGACATGCGCCCGATGATGAAAGGCGCCAAGGTATTCACCTTCAAGAACCAGGTCTGGGACAACATGTTCTGGACGCTTGGCCCGGCGCTGACATTCTGGACCTTCTGGGAGAGCTTCATCCTTTACGCCTATGCCAACGGCTGGGTGACGATGATCACGCTGGAGGAGAACCCGATCACCCTGATCCTGATGACCATCTTCATCCCGGTCTGGGCCGGCTTCCACTTTTACTGGCTGCACCGGCTGCTGCATGTGGGCGTGCTCTATACCAAGGTGCACGCCTGGCATCACCGCAACATCAATACCGGCCCGTGGTCCGGCCTGGCGATGCACCCGGTCGAAAGCTTTTTCCTGATGTTCGACACGATGATTTTCTTCCTGCTGCCGTCGCACCCGGTCCTGGCACTGTTCCTGCTGTTCCACCACGGCATCGGCGCCCCAACCTCGCACGCCGGATTTGAGCATCTGAAAATCGGCAACAAAGCCAAGTTCCTGGTCGGCGACTTCTTCCACCAGCTGCACCACAGGTTCTTCGACTGCAATTACGGCACCTGGGAGACGCCTTGGGACGAGTGGTTCAACACCTTCCACGACGGCACCGACGAAGGCAACGAGATGGTCAAGGAGCGCCGCCGCAAGATCTGGAGTTCCGGCTGACTTTCCGTCCACCCAGCGGCTTTTGGCTTCGCATTTGGGTATTTGAAACCAGAAAGAAGCGGTAAGGGGCCGTTAACCAGAATCGCCGCACTCTCCTTATGCGGTACAGGCTGGGGAGCCGATGACCGCACCAGGAAGAAGCTGCCCCTTGCTCCTGGCATTGCGTATTCCCTGGCGAATGGACGGCCAGTTGCAAGGGGCGCTTCGGACCTGCTTCTTTCTGGTTTCAAATACCCATTGCACCGCCATCCGCCTGCCCACACTGGGCCAGCGGCAAAGAAAACCCTATATCCGCCTTCCCCTCCGCGCCACCTTTGGGTAATTGATCGCCCAACTGCATGAGGGATCTAAACGGATGGCGATGGAAAAGACGTTCAACGCGGCGGAAGCCGAAAGCCGCCTTTACAAGGCCTGGGAAGAAGCAGGCTGTTTCCAAGCCGGCGCAAATGCCAAGCCGGAGGCCTCCGCCTACTGCATCATGATCCCGCCGCCGAACGTCACCGGCGTTCTGCACATGGGCCATGCGTTCAACAACACGCTTCAGGATATTCTGATCCGCTGGAAACGCATGCAGGGCTTCGACACCCTGTGGCAGCCGGGCACCGACCATGCGGGGATCGCCACCCAGATGGTGGTGGAGCGCGAGCTGGCCAAAACACAACAGCCCTCGCGCCGCGAGCTGGGCCGCGAAAAATTCCTGGAGAAAGTCTGGGAGTGGAAAGAGAAATCCGGCGGCACCATTGTTGAGCAGCTGAAACGCCTCGGTGCCTCCTGCGACTTCTCCCGCACTGCCTTTACCATGGCGGGCGCGCATGGCGACACCCGCACCGGGCACGAGAACTCCCCCAATTTCCACGACGCCGTGATCAAGGTCTTTGTGGAGATGTATAACAAGGGGCTGATCTACCGCGGCAAGCGGCTGGTCAACTGGGACCCGCATTTCGAGACCGCGATCTCCGACCTTGAGGTCGAGAATGTGGAAGTCGCGGGCCATATGTGGCATTTTAAGTACCCTCTGGCTGGCGGTGCGACATATGAGTATTTGGAAAAAGATGAAGAGGGGAATGTCACGTTCCGCGAAACCCGTGACTATATCTCCATCGCCACCACCCGGCCCGAGACCATGCTGGGCGACGGCGCGGTGGCTGTGCATCCCTCGGACGAACGTTATGCGCCTATCGTTGGCCACCTGTGCGAAATCCCGGTCGGCCCCAAGGAGCACCGCCGCCTGATCCCGATCATTACGGACGAATACCCGGACAAGGATTTCGGCTCGGGTGCGGTGAAAATCACTGGCGCGCATGACTTCAACGACTATCAGGTTGCCAAGCGCGGCGGCATCCCGATGTACCGCCTTATGAGCACCACCGGTGCCATGCGCGCGGATGGTGCACCCTACGCTGAGGAAGCGGAGAAGGCCCAAGCCCACGCCAAAGGTGCGGCATTCACCGAGAATGAGGTGGACGCCATCAATCTGGTGCCCGATCACCTGCGCGGGCTGGACCGGTTCGAGGCGCGCAAAGCGGTGGTTGAAGAAATCACCAGTGAAGGCCTGGCGGTGATGGTCAGCGAGACTAAGACCATCAAGGGCGAGGACGGCGAGGAAACTCAGGTCACCGAGACCGTGCCGTATGTCGAGAACAAGCCGATCATGCAGCCCTTTGGCGACCGTTCCAAGGTGGTGATCGAGCCGATGCTGACCGACCAGTGGTTTGTGGACGCGGAAAAGGTTGTCGGCCCGGCGCTGGACGCGGTGCGCAATGGCGATGTGAAAATCCTGCCGGAATCGGGCGAGAAGACCTATTATCACTGGCTGGAGAACATCGAGCCCTGGTGTATCTCGCGCCAGCTGTGGTGGGGCCATCAGATCCCGGTTTGGTATGGGCCGAAGAAAGACGCCTCCAACAAGTCGTTCGGTGTGGACTACGACGCCCTTGAATTTGTCCCCTTCTGTGCTGCCTCATTTGCTGAAGCAGAGCAACTGGCAAAGCAGTATTACGGAGTTTCCGAGGCAATCGAACATGTCGACGGCAACGACATGTTTGAAGATGCCGTTGAAACCGCCGGCTTTAAGGGTAACAACGACTTCGTTCTGCTTCGCCGCGACCCCGATGTCCTCGACACTTGGTTCTCCTCCGGCCTCTGGCCGATCGGCACGCTGGGCTGGCCGGACGACACGGCCGAGATGCAGAAATACTTCCCGACATCTACGCTAGTGACCGGTCAGGACATCCTGTTCTTCTGGGTGGCCCGGATGATGATGATGCAGCTGGCAGTCGTGGACCAGATCCCGTTCGACACTGTCTACCTGCATGGCCTGGTGCGCGACGCCAAGGGCAAGAAGATGTCGAAATCCACCGGCAACGTGGTGGACCCGCTGGAAATCATCGAGGAATTCGGCGCCGACGCGCTGCGCTTCTCCTCGGCTGCGATGGCGGCGCTTGGCGGCGTGCTGAAGCTGGATATGGAGCGCCTCAAGGGTTACCGGAACTTTGGCACCAAGCTGTGGAATGCGGTGAACTTTGCCCATTTCAACAACGTCTATGATGAAAACACCCTGGCCTATGCCTGCCCCGACGCCAAGGCTGCCGTGAACCAATGGATCATTGGTGAGACCGCCAAAGTGCGGGTTGAGGTGGACGCAGCGCTGGAAGCCTACCGTTTCAACGACGCGGCCAACGCGCTGTATGCCTTTACCTGGGGCAAGGTCTGCGACTGGTATATCGAGCTGTCGAAGCCGCTGTTCGGCTCCGAAGATGAGGCGGTGATCGCCGAGACCCGCCAGACGCTGGGCTGGGTGCTGGATCAATGCATGATCCTGTTGCACCCGATTATGCCTTTCATCACCGAAGAGCTGTGGGGCAACACTGCCAAGCGCGAGAAGATGCTGGTGCACGCCGACTGGCCGTCCTATGGCACCGAGCTGGTCAACGCCGAGGCTGACGCCGAGATGAACTGGGTGATCACCGCGATTGAGAACATCCGCTCCACCCGCGCGCAGATGCATGTGCCGGCGGGCGCCAAGATCCCGATGGTGGTCACTGAGTTCTCTGATCAGGCCCGCAACGCCTGGGAGAAGAACGAGGCGATGATCCAGAAGCTGGCCCGCATCACCTCGCTGGAGCAGGTCGAGAGCTTTCCCAAGGGCTGCGCCTCGGTGGCCGCACCCGGTGCCTCCTTTGGCCTGCCGCTGGCGGATGTGATCGACGTGGACGCCGAAAAGGCGCGCCTGGAGAAGACCCTGGGCAAGCTGGCCAAAGAGCTGGGCGGATTGCGCGGGCGGCTGAACAACCCGAAATTCGCGGCCTCGGCCCCGGAGGACGTGGTTGCGGAAGCCAAGGCGAACCTCGCCGCACGCGAGGAGGAGGAAGCCAAGATCAAGGAAGCCCTGGCACGTTTGGCTGAGATCGGCTGAGCCGGCTGTTAAGCATGATTCAAACGCCCGTCCTCACCGGCGGGCGTTTTGCATTTCGCGGCAAACCATTGAAGCAGGTGCAAATTCCGCGGAACGGGGAAATTCTTAACAACCGCCCCATTGTCTTTGCCGCGCTTTTGTATCAGCCTGCACTCAACCATAAAAAGAAGGGAGGCTGCAGCCCATGCCCAAAGGATACTGGGTGGCCCATGTGGATGTGCAGGACATGGAGCGCTACCAGGACTACAAGACCGCGGCCCAGCCGGTGCTGGCCGAGTTCGGGGCTAGGTTCCTGATACGCGGCGGCGAACGCGAGGTGCGCGAAGGCGCGTTCCGCTCGCGCACTGTTGTCCTCGAATTCAAGGATTTCGAAACCGCAAAAGCCTGCTATGATTCCATGGCTTATCAGGACGCCAAGGCCTTTCGCGATCTGGTCTCGGCGGGTGATATGCAAATCATCGAAGGGTACGGCGATTAACCCCGCCTGCCCAGCCGCTTTGACCGAGGTCTGCTGATGCCGCTGCTTAAGAAATTCTTCCAAGCGTTCCGCCCGACAGAGCGCCCGGAATTGCCGGACCCGGATGCCGAATTGGCCCTGGGGGCCCTGCTGGTGCGGGTGGCGCAATCCGACCGCGATTATCAGCTGGAGGAAATCAGCCTGATCGACCGGATCCTGGCCCGGCTCTACCAGCACAACGCAATCGAGGCCGCCAAGGTGCGCGCCACCTGCGAAAAGCTGCACGCCGCAGCGCCGGAAACCGACACCTTCGGGCGGCTGATCCGCGAGACCACCGGGCTGGAGGAACGGCTGGCGGCGATGGATGCGCTGTGGGAGGTGGTGCTGGCTGACGGCAACGAGCACGCGGGTGAAGTCACCATCGTCGAAGAGGCCCGCAAGGCAATGGGCCTGTCTTATGCCGACAGCCAGAAAGCCCGCGCCCGTGCGGTTGAGAAATTCAGCGGCACAGCGGAGGAAAGCTGATGTTCAAGGAGCTTCTGCAACGGTTGCTGGAACCTGCACCTGCGCCGCTGGATGACGAGGGGGCGCGGCTTGCCTTGACTGCTCTGCTGGTGCGGATTGCCCGCTCGGATCACAATTACTCTGAAGTGGAGAAGGACCGGATCGACCGGATTTTGTCCACCCGTTACCAGCTGGACACAGGCGGGACACTGATCCTGCGCGAGCAGGCTGAGGCGATGGAAGCCGAGGCCCCCGATACCGTGCGCTTCACCCGCGCGATCAAGGATGCCGTGGCCTATGAGGACCGCACCGGTGTTGTAGAAGCGTTGTGGCAAGTGGCCTTGGCCGATGGCCACCGCGATGCAAATGAAGATGCTCTGCTGCGGCTGTCCGCCAGTCTGCTGGGGGTTTCGGATGTGGACAGCGCACTGGCGCGCAAACGGGCAGAGGCTGCTTTATGATTGCTCATCTTGGAATGTACGACCGTCCGGAAACGGCTGCGGCAAACGATCGGTTCTGGACCTCGATCCGCGCGCATCTGGGCGGCGGCCCCGAAGACCTGACCCGCGGCGCCGACTTCTGGGAAGTCTGGAAATCGCCGGATCTGCTGCTGTCACAGACCTGCGGTTGCCCTTACCGCACCCGGCTTTATGGCGAGGTGGAGCTGATCGGCACACCCGACTACGGCCTGCCGGGCTGCCCGCCTGGCTATTACAACAGCGTCTTTATCGCCCGCAGCGCGGACGCGGGCCAGCCGCTCTCTGCCTTTACCGGGCGCCGGTTTGCTTTTAACGAGGGGTTGTCGCAGTCCGGCTGGGCCGCACCGATGGTGCATCTGCACGACCGCAATATTCTGCCTGGCGCGCTGGTGGAAACCGGCGGGCACAGCCTGTCGGCGCAAGCCGTTGCCGAGGGCCGGGCCGATTTTGCGGCCTTGGACGCGCTGACCTGGGAACTGGTCAAAGAATACGATGGCTTCGCGGCCGGGCTGACGGAGATTGAACGCACTGAACCGACCCCGACCCTGCCTTACATCACTGCCCTGGGCCAGGACCCTCAACTACTGTATTCCGCTGTTGAATCCGCCATCCGCGGGCTGGACGAAGACACTCGCAGCCTGCTGCACCTGAAGGGGCTGGTGCAGTTTGCCCCCAGCGACTACCTGGCAGTGCCGACACCGCCCGGCCCGGTGCTGACCGAACAGCGCATCCGGTCTGCTGAGCTGACGTAGCACGCCCTTCCAAAATGGCAGCTCAGCCCGTCATTTTGACGCCTGCAGAGCCGGCTTGTGCGGTTTGAACGTTGCATTCGGTCTTTTTTTCGGTCCAATAAGAACGAATTTCCACTTACAGGGACAAAGACACCTTGACCGATACTTCGCCCGTTCTGCAAATCCGCGGCCTGCATAAATCCTATGGCGAGCTGGAAGTGATCAAAGGCGTTGATATCACCGCCCACAAGGGCGACGTGGTTTCGCTGATCGGGTCTTCGGGTTCAGGCAAGTCTACCCTGCTGCGCTGCTGCAACCTGCTGGAAGACAGCCAGCAAGGCGAAATCCGGTTCAAGGGCGAGCCGATCACCTGGTCCGGCCAGGGTCTCAACCGCCGCCCGGCGGACGCCAAACAGGTCCTGCGCATCCGCACCAACCTGTCCATGGTCTTCCAGCAGTTCAATCTGTGGGCCCATATGACCATCCTGCAGAACGTGATGGAGGCGCCGGTCACGGTGCTGGGCCGCGACCGGGCCGAGGTCGAGGAAAAAGCCCGCCATTACCTGGCCAAGGTCGGCATCGGCGACAAATGCGATGTCTACCCGGCGCAGCTGTCGGGCGGCCAGCAACAGCGCGCTGCCATTGCCCGCGGGCTGTGCATGGAACCCGAAGCACTGCTGTTCGATGAGCCCACCTCTGCGCTCGACCCCGAGCTGGAGCAGGAAGTCGTCAAGGTGATCAAGGACCTCGCCGCCGAGGGCCGCACCATGCTGATCGTGACCCATGACATGAACATGGCAGCAGATGTGTCCAGCCACATCGTGTTCCTGCACCAGGGGCTGATCGAAGAAGAAGGTTCGCCGGACGAGTTGTTCGGCAACACCCGCTCGCCGCGGCTCAGGGCATTCCTGTCCTCGACCCGGCACGGCCAATAAGCAATAACAAACAGACCCAATAACCAAACAGAACGGGAGTAAATATATGAAATCTCTGATCCTTGGCACCGCCGCCTTGGCGCTGACCGCAGGCATCGGCCTGGCGGACACTGTGCGCCTGGGCACCGAGGGCGCCTATGCGCCGTGGAATTTCGTCAATGACGCCGGCGAGATCGACGGCTTTGAGCGCGAGCTGGGCGATGAGCTGTGCAAGCGTGCCGAACTGACCTGCGAGTGGGTCAAAAACGACTGGGATTCGATCATTCCGAACCTGGTCTCCGGCAACTACGACGCCATCATCGCCGGCATGTCGATCACTGATGAGCGCGACGAGGTCATCGACTTCACTCAAGGTTACACGCCGCCGGATCCGTCTGCATACGTCGCACTTTCGGCAGATGTTGATCTGTCCAGCGGCGTTGTAGCAGCCCAGGCCTCCACACTGCAGTCGGCTTTCGTGGCCGAACAGGGCTGGACCCTGGTCGAGTTCGCCACCCCGGAAGAAACCGTCGCAGCCGTCCGCAACGGCGAAGCTGACGCGGTTCTGGCCGACAAAAGCTTCCTCGACACCGTGGTTGGCGACGGCCTGGTGATGCTGGAGAAATCCGAAGCACTTGGCGGCGGTGTCGGCATGGGCTTCCGTGAATCCGACGCTGAACTGCGCGGCACCTTCGACGCGGCGATCCAGACTATGAAAGACGACGGCACGCTGAATGAACTGATCGCCAAATGGGAAGTTTCCTCCCAGTGGTAATCTGATCCTGCTTCAGGATCTGCAGGCCCGCCGCCGCGGCGCGCGGGCCTCATTCATTCTCTTCCGGTGCCTGCGGCCCCGGGCGTGAGCACAGAAAGACAGGCCCACTTATGTTTTCCTATTGCACGGACCCATCGACGCTTGAGGGGCTGAGCTGGCTCAGCTGCTACCTGACCACCGGCAAGCATTTGAACCTTTATATCTCGGTCTTTGTGGTCCTGACCCTGCTGGCCATCACCGCCCCGGTCGCGCTGATGTTCGGATTTGGTGCGGCCAGTGCCGCACGCTCCAAGATCCTGCCGCTGCGCTGGTTCGGCATGGGCTACACCAGCATTGTGCGCGGCGTGCCCGATATTGCCTTCTTCCTGTTCTTCGTCATCGCGCTGGATCAGGCGTTCGAGTGGATGCGCCACAAGGTGAAATGCCCGGACTGGGATGAACCGATCCGCCGCGGCATTGATTTTGTGGTCTGCGATGCGGCGAAACTGCCGCTGTCCACCGCACCGCAATGGGTGCATGAAACTTACGGCTTCTTCCTGGCGGTTCTGACCTTCTCGATCGTTTTCGGCGCCTTTGCCGCCAACGTCCTGTTTGGTGCCATGCGCGCCGTGCCGCGCGGCCAGATCGAAACCGCCGAGGCCTATGGCATGACCAGCCGTCAGGCGTTCTGGCGCATTCTGGTGCCGCAGATGTGGGTCTATGCCCTGCCGGGGCTGTCGAACCTGTGGATGGTGCTGATCAAGTCGACGCCGCTGCTGTTCCTGCTGGGGGTTGAGGACATCGTCTATTGGGCGCGCGAGCTGGGCGGCACCAAGACCGCACGGTTCACCGACTACCCGCATCCGAACTGGCATGTCTGGTACTTCGCCGCACTGCTGGTGTTCTACCTCTGCTTCACCAAAGTCTCCGAAGTGGTTCTGGACCGCATCATGACCCGCCTGACCAAGGGCCAGGCCACCGCAGCAGGCGAAGCACAAAGAAAGGCAGCGGCATGAGTTGCGTTGAAACCATCCAGGCCTATGCTTTCCGTTCCTTGGGCTTTGGCGAACGGCTGCTGCCCAAGGGCGAATACACCCTGTGCGAGCACTTCACCCTGATCGGCTCCGGCATGATCTGGAACATCTACTTCGGCATCATTGCCCTGACGACCGGCTTTTTCCTGGCCGTCGCCCTGGCAGTTGGCAAATCCAGCCCCAACCCGCTGTGGCGCAAACCGGCGGAGTGGTTCATCTTCGTGTTCCGCGGCAGCCCGCTGTTCATTCAGTTCTTCTTTGCCTACGCCTGCTTCCTCAGCCTCAAAAGCGTTTCCAGCTTCTTTGATCCCTTCACCTCTGCCTGGCTGGGCGCGCTGGTCGTTCTGTTCTGCAATACCGCGGCCTATTCGGGCGAGATCTTTTATGGTGCGCTGCTGTCGATACCCAAGGGCGATATCGAAGCCGCAGACGCCTATGGCATGACCGGCTGGACCCGGTTCCGCCGCATCACCTTCCCGACCATGCTGCGGCTGGCCTGGCCTGCCTACACCAACGAGGCGATCTTTCTGTTCCACGCCACCACGCTGGTGTTCTTTTCGGGCTTCCCGGCTTGGCGGCAAAAGGGCGATGCACTGTATTATGCCAGCTATTTCGCGGACAAGACCTTCAACCCCTTTGTCCCCTACCCGATCCTGGCCTTCTATTTCATTCTGCTGACACTGGCCGTTATCTCGGTGTTCGGTTTTGTTAACAAACAGCTGAACAGGCACCTGCCGCAGGAACGGCGTGCCAAGCCCAAGCTGAGGATCAGCTTGATCCGCTGAATTCAGAATGGCTCCTTCGGGAGCCATTTTTTTAAATGCCGGATCGTGCCGGGCGCGTTCTTGGCCTCAAACCGCAGGATGCTTTCCCATAAATTACTGCCTCCGGAGCGTCACTTCTAACTTTTGATCAAATTATCTTGGCGAATGCAATTCTCTGCGCTAGGGTTGGCGCAACGTATTCATGGAGCCACCTATGGACTTGTCCGGACTGAAGACCATCCGCATTGCCGCCTGTGATATGAACGGCCAGATGCGCGGCAAGCGCCTGCCTGCGGGCATGGCCGCCAAGCTGGACAGCGGCGCGGCGCGGATGCCCATCTCGACCCTCAATGTCGATCTCTGGGGCCGCGATGTGGAAGACAATCCGCTGGTGTTTGAAACCGGCGACGCCGACGGGGTGATGCTGCCGACCGAACGCGGTGCGGTGCCGATGCCCTGGCTCAAAAGCACTTCCGCGCTGGTGCCGATGGCGATGTACTGGGAAGATGGCTCTGCTTTCCTTGGCGATCCCCGCCATGTGCTGGCTGATGTGCTGTCGCGCTATGCGGCACGCGGCTGGAGTGTCGTGGCAGCGACAGAGATGGAGTTCAGCCTGCTCGATGACAGCGGCCCCCGCCCGGCTCCGCCGATCGACCCGCAAACGGGGCGCGAACTGGATCAGCAATCGGTGCTGTCAGTGGCAGAGCTGGACGCCTTTGACGACTTCTTCACCGATCTTTACGACGGCGCCGAAATGATGGGCATCCCCGCCCAGTCGGCTATTTCCGAGGCGGGCCTGGGTCAGTTTGAAATCAACCTGAACCATCAGGAAGCCATGCGCGCGGCAGATGATGCCTGGCTGTTTAAAGCCTTGGTAAAAGGGCTTGCGCGCAAACACGGCTTTGCCGCGACCTTCATGGCGAAACCCTACGCCGAGGAGGCCGGGAACGGCATGCATGTGCATTTCTCGGTCGAGGACAAGGACGGCAGCAACGTCTTTGACGATGGCGGCGAGAGAGGGTCGGACCTGCTGATGCATGCGGTGGCCGGCTGCCTGGCGGCGATGCCTGCCAGTTCGCTGATCTTTGCCCCGCACGGCAACTCCTACGACCGGTTGGTGCCTGGCGCCCATGCGCCCGTCAGTGCTGCCTGGGCCTACGAGAACCGCACCGCTGCCATCCGCATCCCTGGCGGCAGCCCCAAGGCACGCCGCATTGAACACCGCGTCGCTGGCGGCGACATCAACCCTTATCTGATGCTCGCAACTGTGCTTGGCTCTGCCCTGGCCGGGATCGAAGACCGGATGCAGCCCCCCGCCCCGTCTGAGGGCAACATCTACGAGATCGAAGGCCTGCCGCAGCTGGCCGCCGACTGGGAGACTGCAATCAACTGGTTTGAGACCGACCCGCTGATCGCCCGTGTGCTGCCGGAACTTGCCATCCAAAATCTGGTGATGACCAAACGGCAGGAGCTGAAAGGCTTTGCCGAGCGCCCCCGGGAGAGCCATTGGCTGTCTTGGCTGGAAGCGGTATAGAGCCGCCTTGCCTGAGGGGCTTGGCTAGGGGCTTGCCTGCTTCATTCCCCTCAGCTAGGCTCAATTTGATCAAATTTGGTGACTCATGAAAATCGGCATCTTGCAAACCGGCCACTCCCCCGAAGACCTGTTCGGCCCTTTTGGAGATTACGACGGCATGTTCCGTGACATGCTGGATGGCAACGGCTTTGAGTTTCAAACCTGGGCCGTGGTGGACGGGGTGCTGCCGGACAGCGCCGATGCGGCCGACGCCTGGCTGATCACCGGCTCCAAGCATGGTGCCTATGAAGATCACGCCTGGATCCCGCCGCTGGAAGCGCTGATCCGCGAAATCAACGCCAGGAAACAGCCGCTGGCCGGCATCTGCTTCGGCCACCAGATCATCGCCCAGGCGCTTGGCGGCAAGGTTAAGAAGTTCGATGGCGGCTGGGCCGTGGGCCGTGTCACCTATCAGGTGGACGGCAAGGACCTGACCCTCAATGCCTGGCATCAGGACCAAGTGGTGGAACCGCCCCAAGGCGCCCGGGTGCTTGGCGGCAACGACTTTTGCCAGAACGGCATCCTGGCCTACGGCGACCACATCATCTCCTGGCAGCCGCATCCTGAATTCCCCAGCGCCTTTGTCGGCGGCCTGATCGAAAAACGCGGCCGCGGCGTGGTGCCGGACGACCTGCTGGACCGTGCAGCCGCTGAGCTGGACGCCCCCGTGGACAACCAAGAAATCGCAACCCTCCTCGCAGAATTTTACAGGAAAGAGAGGACGTAATGTCAGCCTGGCTCGACGCCCTTCCCGAAGCAGCAAAAACCTATCTGGAGGGCCGTCGTCTCGACGAAGTTGAATGCGTTATCTCGGACCTTCCCGGTATCGCCCGTGGCAAGGCGGTACCGGCATCCAAATTCGCAAAGACCGACTATTTCCATCTGCCTGACAGCATCTTCTACCAGACCATCACCGGGGACTGGGCCGATGCCGCGGATGAGGACGGCTGGATCGAAAAGGACATGACGCTGAAGCCGGACATGTCCACGGCCACCGCTGCCCCCTGGACCGGCGACTGGACCCTGCAGGTGATCCATGACGCCTATGACAGGCACGACAAACCGATCCCTTACAGCCCGCGCAACGTGCTGAAGCGCGTGGTGCAGCTCTATCATGACAAGGGCTGGAAGCCAGTTGTGGCCCCGGAGATGGAGTTTTTCCTGGTCGCCCGCAACATTGATCCAGCGCATGAGATCAAACCGATGATGGGCCGCTCCGGCCGCCCGGCAGCGGCGCGCCAGGCCTATTCGATGACCGCAGTGGACGAGTTTGGCCCGGTGATCGACGACATCTACGACTTTGCCGAGGCTCAGGGGTTTGAAATCGACGGCATCACCCAAGAAGGCGGCGCCGGGCAGCTGGAGATCAACCTGCTGCATGGCGACCCGGTCAAACTGGCCGATGAAGTCTTTTATTTCAAACGGCTGATCCGCGAAGCGGCGCTGCGTCACGACTGTTTTGCCACTTTCATGGCCAAGCCGATCGAAGATGAGCCGGGCTCAGCCATGCACATCCACCATTCGGTTCTGGATATGGAAACCGGCGAGAATATCTTCTCCGGCCCGCAGGGCGGCGAGACGGACGCGTTTTACAACTACATTGCCGGGTTCCAGAACCACTTGCCCGCGGGCCTGGCAGTGATGGCGCCTTATGTGAACTCCTACCGGCGGTACGTGAAGGACCACGCGGCTCCGATCAATCTGGAGTGGGCACGCGACAACCGCACCACCGGCATCCGCATTCCGCTGTCGGGTCCCGGGGCGCGGCGGGTGGAAAACCGCATCGCCGGCATGGATTGCAACCCGTACCTGGGCATCGCGCTGTCGCTGGCCTGCGGCTATCTTGGCCTGATCAACGAGGAGCGCCCGCGCAAGCAGTTCAAGGGCGACGCCTATGAGGGCGAAGGCGATATCCCGCAAGTGATGGGGCAGGCGCTGGATCTCTTTGACGAGGCCACTGAACTGCATGAGGTTCTGGGTCCGGAATTCGCCCGCGTCTACTCCATCGTGAAACGCGCGGAATATGACGAATTCCTGCAGGTGATCTCTCCCTGGGAGCGCGAACATCTGCTGATGAACGTGTGAAACCGCCGGCGTTGCGCCCGGGCGCAGCGCCGGTGCAATTGAGTATTTTTTGAAAAGATGAAGAGCAGGGCGCCCGCACGGGTGCCTGCTTGCGAAAGAGGTGCGGGATGGCAATGAACCTGCTCTATTCCAATGACCGCAAGGGCGAATATCCAAACAGCTGGTATGCCGCAACAGCCACGCCGATGGATCGTTTCCCGGCTCTGGCCGGTGACGTAGTTGCAGATGTTTGCATCGTCGGAGGCGGCTACACCGGCCTGTCCGCCGCACTGCATCTGGCGGAGGCGGGCCAGCGTGTTGTGCTGCTGGAAGCGCACCGCGTGGGCTTTGGCGCCTCGGGCCGTAACGGCGGCCAGCTCGGCAGCGGCCAGCGGATGGAACAGGACGGGCTCGAAGCGCTGATGGGCAAAGCAGACGCGCAAAAGCTCTGGCAGCTGGGCGAAGACGCCAAGGATCTGGTGAAATCCCTGATTGCCCGTCACAGCATCGACTGCAACCTGAAACCCGGCATTGCCCATGCCTGCTTCTCCAAAAACGAAGCAGCCCATGAACACGCCTATGCTGAACACCTGCAAAACCGCTACGGATACGATCAGATCGAACCGCTGGATGAGGCCGGCTTGCACGCCATCTGCCCTTCTCCTGCCTACAAGGGCGGATCGTTGGACATGGGTGCTGCCCATCTGCACCCGCTGAACTATGCCCTGGGCCTGGCCCGGGCGGCGGCTGGTGCCGGGGCGCAGATCTGTGAGCAAAGCGAGGCTCTGGACATCCAGGAAGGCGCGCAGGTCCGCGTGCGGACTGCAGGCGGGACGGTAACGGCCGGTCACTTGATCCTGGCCTGCAACGGCTATCTTGGCGGGCTGAACCATCAGGTCGCGGCGCGGGTGATGCCGATCAACAATTTCATCGTGGCAACCGAACCGCTGGGCGAAGACGCGGCCCGGGTGCTCGCCCGCGATGTCGCTGTGGCGGATACCAAGTTCGTTGTGAATTATTTCCGGCTCAGCCATGACAAGCGGCTGCTGTTCGGCGGCGGCGAAAGCTATGGCTACCGCTTTCCAGCCGATATCGAGGCCACAGTGCGCAAACCAATGCAGCAGATTTTCCCGCACACCAAGGACGTTCGGGTCGATTACGCCTGGGGCGGAACCCTGGGCATCACCATAAAGCGGATGCCCTATCTGGCCCGGCTGGCGCCCAATGTGCTGACTGCTTCCGGCTACTCCGGCCATGGTGTCGGCACCGCCACCCATGCCGGCCAGCTGATGGCGCAGGCGATCCAGGGACAGGCAGAAGGATTCGACACCCTGGCCCGCGTCCCTGCCCCGCGCTTCCCGGGCGGGCCGCGGATGCGCTCGCCGCTCTTGGTGCTGGCAATGACCTGGTTTGCCCTGCGCGACCGGCTGGGGATCTGACTCCAGGCTGGTTTTCGCGCAACTCCGCAACATTTCTGTGAAATTTTGCCTGCGCGGCATTTTCCGCAGCGTCGCCTCTTGGCATTTTTGACCGCTGGTTTTACATTTCCTAAAGAAACAATTCAGGATTTTGAAATATGGCTCTGCCGCCCAACGTTCATGACGCTGAACCCATTCCCGCAGCCGCCCTTGAGGCAATCGAGGCCCTGATGCAGTCGGGCGATCTGTTCCGCTACACCGCGCCCGAAGACGCGCCCGTTACGCTGCTGGAACAGGAATATGCTGAACTGCTGGGCAGTAAATACGCGCTGGCGGTCTCCTCCTGCTCGGCCGCCCTGTTCCTGTCGCTGAAGGCGCTTGGCCTGCCCCGCGACGCCCGCGTGCTGATCCCGGCCTTTACCTTTGCCGCCGTGCCGTCGTCGGTCGTTCATGCCGACTGCGTGCCGGTGCTGTGTGAAGTCGGCGACAACTACCGCATCGACATGGGTGACTTTGAGGCCAAGCTGGGCAGCGTGCAGGCGGTGATCATCAGCCACATGCGCGGCCATACCTCCGACATGGATGCGATCATGGCGCTGTGCGATGCCCGCGGCATCCCGGTGGTCGAGGACGCGGCTCATTCGCTGGGCACCACCTGGAGCGGTAAGAACATCGGCACCATCGGCAAGGCCGGCTGCTTCTCCTTCCAGTCCTACAAGATGGTCAACGCTGGTGAAGGCGGCATCCTGATCACCGACGACGCCGACCTGGTCGCGCGCGCCGCGATCATGTCCGGCGCTTACGAGCACAACTGGAAAAAGCACAAGGGCCCGCACGGGGAAAACACCCCGGATCTGGAGCAGGCCTTTGCCAAGTGGCAGAACCAGTTGCCGCTGTATAACCTGCGGATGAGCAACCTGTCCGCTGTTGTGATCCGCCCGCAGCTGCCGGAACTGGCGCGCCGGGTGCGCGACGGGCTGGCCAACCATGACTATGTGGCCGGACGTCTGAATGCCTCCCCTTTCTTCGACGTGCCCGCACCGCTGGCCCCTGAACGCCGCGCGCCGGATTCGATCCAGTTCAACCTTGCAGGCCTCAGCGAGGCACAGACCCGTGCCTTTGCTGCTGCAGCAGGATCCAAAGGCGTCAAGGTGCAGGTTTTCGGCCTCTCCACCGACAACGCCCGCGCCTTCTGGAACTGGCAATTCCTGGGCGGCCAGCCCGACCTGCCGCAAACCCGCTCCATGCTGATGAAGGCCTGCGACGTGCGCCTGCCAGTGCGTCTGACCCGTGCAGAACTGGATGTGGTTACAGATATCCTGCTGGCTGCGGCTGAGGAAAGCACAGGCAGGGCCGCGGCCTGAACACCACAGGAGATTGAACAAGGTACAGCCCCGGCCGCGCGCCGGGGTTTTTCGTGATTGCAATCCTGGCTTGTGCCCTCCAGTTTACCGCCATGACACCGCTTCCCGCATTCGAACGGCGCCCGGCCACCGCATTGGTGGCAATGGCCAATGCCCTTAGCATGGGTGATCCGATCAACGAGGAAGACCTGACGCAGATCATCCGCGCGGTTGCCGCCAGCAGCGGTGAGCGGGCTGCGCTTCTGGCCGCTATCGGGGCCGCGAACGACCCGGAAACCGGGGTTACGGTGGCTGACTTGCTGACCGCCTTTGCCACCCGGGCCGGAAATGCGGAAGCCCAGGCACAGGATGCCGATCAGGTGATCGGCCAATGGTCGCAACGCTTGGCAGCCGGTGCGCTGCTGGCCAGCTTCGGCGCTGCCATTGCAGGCACTGTAACGGGCGGTCTTGCCTTTGGCCTGACGCTGCTATCCTTTTCAGGCTTCATCTTCGCCACCGCGTCCCGCCTCGGCGGACGGGCGCGGCGGCGGATCAATACGCAAGAACGCGAAGCCGCGGAAACACTGGCCCGCCATGTGCTGGAAGCCGCAAAGAACACGGGCAGTGCAAAGTGATATGGAAATTTCAACACTCCACGCCTATATTGGTCCTGAAACCGGAGAACAGCATGTTTGAAGCCATGGGAATGGAAACTGTCATCGCCAGCGCAATTGCCGGGGCCTGCACCCTGTCATTTGCTGCAAGCGTCTATCTGTTCTATCGCTCCAAACCGCAGCCGGAAACCGGTGATCTGGACAAGATCGTCAGGAACGCGCCGTACCACCGGCTGCACAATATCCTGAAAATCAAACCGGGCGCTTGACAGCCGAACCTGGCGTCTGAATCCCGGCGCAGCGCACGGGCGCTGCAATTCTTACACAGAAACCTCACAAAAAGAATGGCACCGCAACGCGGTGCCACGCCCAACTGTGAGAAACAGTCGCAGACTGTTTGCGAACAGGCGGGAGCCCCTCGTTGCTCAGCCCCCCGCTGCCGCCAATCGCCTCACTTCATCTTCGACAGCTTCTCCTGCAGCGCAGCCAGCTGCTTCTTGATGTCGTCCAGATCCTCGCCGCCTTCGGATTTCTCTTCTCCGGGTGCGCCGCCAGTCCACCCGGCCGTGCCAAGGCCGCCGGTCATCGCCTTCAGAAACGCTTCCTGCTGTGCCTTCATCGCTTCGAACCCCGGCATCTTGGCCATAGGATTCATCGCGCTCATGTTCTCCATCATCTTTGACTGGCTTTCGCGCAGCATATCAAAGGAAGACTGCAGAAACTGCGGCATCACCCCGCCGCCGGGCACCATATAGCTGCGCACCAGATCGTTCAGCACATTCACCGGCAGCACATTCTCGCCGCGGCTTTCATGCTCTGCAATGATCTGCAGCAGATACTGCCGTGTCAGGTCATCGCCCGTTTTCAGGTCGACGATCTGCACCTCGCGCCCTTCCCGGATGAACCCCGCGATATCCTCCAGCGTGACGTAATCGCTGGTCTCAGTGTTATAAAGCCTGCGGCTTGCATACCGCTTTATCAGCAAGGGTTTGTCCTGT
This sequence comes from Leisingera sp. F5, assembly GCF_001593695.1. Lineage (NCBI taxonomy): Bacteria > Pseudomonadati > Pseudomonadota > Alphaproteobacteria > Rhodobacterales > Roseobacteraceae > Leisingera > Leisingera sp. F5. The sequence continues at coordinate 48,624 of NZ_LUKH01000006.1, forward strand.
TCTGTCATGTAATCCCTCCCCGGTCATGACGCATCGCAGCAAAGCCTATGCCAGCGCAGAACAAAAGGGAAGCCTCCGCAGGTTTTCCGCAACATTTGTTCTCTACAGCCCTGCAGCGCCCGCATTCAGGACGCTTGACCTCAACCAGGCTTGAGATTTCACAAAGGACTCCGCGACAGAATCTGCAGCAGGACAACGCGGGACATGAAAATCTTTATCCTCGGCGGCACCGGATCCATCGGCACCGCCGTCACCCAAAACCTGATCCGGTACGGGCATGACGTTACCGGCCTCAGCCGCTCGGATGCCTCGGACCGCAAACTGGCAGCAATGGGCGCCCGCCCCTTGCGCGGCGATCTGCGCCACCCCGGCAGCTGGGTCCGCGAGGTCGCCCATGTGGACGGGTTGATCCAGCTTGCGGCCACCTTTGGTCCGGACATGGCAGAGGCGGACACCGCCGCCATGGGCGCCATCCTGCGCCAGGCGGCCCTGCGCCCGGACCCTCTGCGCTTGATTTATACCGGGGGCTGCTGGCTGTACGGCGCGACTGGCAACCGGATCGCCGATGAGGTCAGCCCCATGCGGCCAATCAAACCCTTTGCCTGGATGCAGAAGAACGCCCGTGCCGCTCTTGCTGCCCCCGCCGTTTCCGCCGCGGTGATCCACCCGGCGATGGTCTACCATCCTGAAGGCGGTGTGTTTTCCCGTTATCTGGAGGCCGCCCGCCTGATGATGCCGTTTGAGATCTGGGGCAGTGTCGCAACCCGCTGGCCCCTGGTCGAGCGGGCAGATCTTGCCTGCGCCTACCGGCTGCTGATGGAACGCCCCAAGCTAACAGGCCACTTCAATGCCAGTGCCGAAACCGGCGTGCCCGTGGCAGAGATCACCCGCGAGATCGCCCGGCGCCACGGCCATGATGCCAGCTATGTTGTGCGCAGCCTCAAACACGTGCTGATTAAATACGGCGATTGGGCCGAGGGTCCGACATTGGATCAGCAGATGGAGTCTGCAAAACTGCGCCAAATGACCGGCTGGGAGCCGCAATACACCAGTTTCCGCAATGCGCAGTTTTGACCTCAAGACAGCCTCCCATGAACAAATATCGAACATTTTGAAATTGAGGTGCAGCAAAAAACTCTCGATGTGATATAATTCAGGCAGAGTCTTTTGAGTCTGTGGTAGCGGGAATGATGGCTGACCAAGGGGACAGACAAAGACAAGCTGCTGTTTTAATCGCTGATGTGGCTGGGTTTTCCGCACTGGTTGAGACCGGGGAAGCGGAAGCGGTCGCTGCCGTTCGCACTCTTGCGGACGATATCGTCGTGCCGGCCGCACAGCAGTATTCAGGCCGGCTTGTCAAAACACAGGGCGACGGCTTTCTGCTGGAGTTCGAAACCTCTGTGCACGCGGTGAAAGCCGCCTTGCTGATTGCCAAGCTGACCGCTGCTGCGGTTGCCAGCGGCCCTCCGCCCCATCTGCACCTGAGAATGGGAATTCACACAGGAACCGTCATTGCTGCCGGGGACGATCTGTTCGGCAATTGCGTCAACATCGCCGCCCGCCTCGAAAGCCTTGCAGGCCCCGGTGAAATCTGTGTTTCCGGCACGGTTCAAGAACAGGTCCGCGGCAGGATCAATGCTGCCTTTGACGACCTCGGCCTGCAGGTTATCCGCAACATCTCTGACCCGGTTCGGATCTTCCGCATCGCCGAAAACCCGATGCCGCGCTTTGAAGCAGAAGGCCCCGCCTACGAAGTGTCCGTAGCCGTTCTGCCGTTCTTGAACAAATCCCCCGCTGCCCCCGGCGCAGACAGCCTGGCCGAAACCCTGACCGAAGACATTACCATCGGTCTTTCCCGGTTCCGCGAGTTGCGCGTCATTTCCCGCACCACTGCACTTCGTTTTGCCAGCAGCGCATCTGAAACATCCCTTGCTGCAGTGGAACTGGGCGTCCGTTACTTGGTTGAGGGCACGGTGCGGCAACGGTCCGGACACCTGCGTGTCGCTGTTTCGCTGGCAGATGGTTACAGCGGAACCTCGCTGCTAAGCGAACAATACGACCAGGATAATCAGGCCGGTTTCAGCCACCAGGACGCATTGGCCCGCCAGATCACTCAAACCCTGGCCGGACAGTTGCAGGCCACTGCAAAACGCAAATCAGCCGAAGTGCTGGCCAGCGGCGGCCCCTGGACATCCAAGGAACTGGTCCTGCAAGCCAAAGCTCTGATCCTCGACACCCGGAACACCCTGTATCAGTGCCGGGAGTTGTACCAGAAAGCCTGTGACAGCGATCCGGGGAATCCGTCGGCCTATTCCGGATTGGCGCTCACATATCTGGTTGAATGGATGAGCGGCTGGGGCCTGTCCCCTGAAGACACCCTGGATCAGGCTTTCCCATATCTGCGCCGCGCAGCCCGTATCGACCCGCTGGACAGCGTCGTGCAACGCCGGCTGGCCGTCATGCATCTGTTCAAGGGAGAATTTCCCCTGGCGGAGGACCACTTCCAGCGCGCCCTTGCCCTGAATCCGAACGACACTGACGCGATGGCCTTCCGCGGCCTGTCCTATGTGTACCGGGGCCAGCCCGAAAAGGCCCTTGCCGAATTGGATCAAGCCTCTGGCCGCAACCCGTTCCATCCAACCTATTTCCACTGGTTCAGGGGGCTGGCGCTGTACATGTGCCGGGAGTACCAGCCCGGCATTTCAGAAGTGAACAAGGCTGTCGGGCTGTTTCCCGGCTTTCCGGCCCCGCACCGCCATCTGGCTGCCTGCTACGCACAATTGGGGGACAGGGCTGCGGCGGCACGGGAATGCGGGCGCATCCTTGGCCTGGAGCCGGAGTTTTCGCTCGCCCGCATCAGCAAGACCCTCCCCTTTGTCAGAGCAGCAGATCTGGAGCATTACTGCGACGGGCTGCGGCGGGCCGGATTGCCGGAGTGAGTGCCCCCTGAACAGCAAAAGGGCAGGCCTTGCGGCCTGCCCTTTCTCACAGTCCGGCTCCGTCAGGGAGGAGAGCCAGGGCCGGTCTGCGGTCGATCTTACTTCGCAGCAGCCGAAGCTTTTTTCGCAGCAGAGGTCACTTCGTCGGTGGCCTTCTTCACAGCTGCGGTGGCTTCTTCGCCCATGTCTTTGCCGGCAGCCATAACCAGTTCAACGGTTTCCATCTGGACCTTCTTGGCGATCTCAGCAAAGGCAGCCATGTTTTCAGCAGCCACTTCAGCGGAAGCGGAGGCGAAATCGGTTGCGGCTTTGGCATAGTCGGCCGGGTCGGCTTTGACTTTGGACACATCGCCCAGCTTGGAGATGGTTTCTTTGGTCCACTTGTTCGAGATCTCGGCGGATTTGCCGGCAGCGTCCAGCGCAACGGCGGACAGCTTCTCGTTCAGGGCTGCGGTGTTTTTGAAAACGTCTTCCATCGCTTTGGTGTCGACCGGGAATGCGCCCATGAAGTCTTTCATCATCGCGGTGAAGTCTTGGGTCTTTGCCATAGTTCTAATTCCTCAGAAAGCTGCAGCAGGACCATCCTGCGCTCTTAGCATGAGAGGAATATGCATGCCGCACTGCAGCATTTCAAGGTTTTTGATGCTGCAGTGCAGAAAAAAATCGCAAATCCCGTCAAATCAACGGTTTGCCTTGACCCTTACATAAGATCCAGGGGCAGGCATCAAAGAGGGGTAGCCCGAATCGCCGGCTTCACGGGCGGGAACCTGCTTGCCGGAGCGCTTCTTCAGCCACTCATTCCAACGCGGCCACCAGGAGCCTTCGTGATATTCCGCACCTTCCATCCAGGCTTCGCTGTCCCCTTTCAGATCGGTATTGGTGTAGTGGCCGTATTTCTTCTTGCTGGGCGGGTTGACGATGCCCGCGATATGGCCGGACTCAGACACGATGAAGCTCTTGCTGCGCGATCCCATCTGCTGCACGCCGCGGTAGCAGTCTTTCCAGCGGGCGATATGGTCGGTCTCGCAGGTGATCGACATCAGCGGCACATCCACATCCTTGATATGCAGCTTGTGCCCCATCAGCTCAAACCCGTCGCGAGCAAATTCATTGTTCTGGCATAGGCCCCGCAGATACTGCACCGCCATCCGGCCCGGCAGGTTGGCGCCATCGCCGTTCCAATAGAGCAGATCAAAGGCCGGCGGCGTCTCGCCCATCATGTAGCTTTTGACGGCGGGGCCATAGATCAGATCCTTGGAACGCAGGAACGACATGGTCCGGGCAATCACCCAGGAGCGCAGCAGCCCTTCCTCTTCCACCTGCGCCTCGATCCCGTCAACGAAATCATTCTGCAGGAACGGCGTGAATTCGCCCTGATCGCCGAAGTCTGTCAGCGTGGTAAAAAAGGTTGCCGATTTTACCGAAGTGTCGCCACGCTGCTTCAACAGCGACAATGTCAGGCTCAGCGTGCTGCCGGCAATGCAATAGCCCACCGCGTTCACCTGCTTGACCTTGCAGATCTCCTTGACCGTCTCAATCGCAGTCAGGAAACCCTCCTGCATGTAGTCTTCCATTCCCACGTCGGCATGGCTGGCATCCGCATTGACCCAGGAGACGACGAACAGGGTATAGCCCTGCTCAGTCACCCATTTGATCATGCTGTTCTGCGCCTTCAGGTCGAGGATATAGAACTTGTTGATCCAGGGCGGAAACAGCACGATCGGGGTCTCATGCACGGTTTCCGTCGCGGGTTTGTACTGGATCAGCTCCATCATCCGGTTGCGGTAGACCACATCGCCGGACGTGGTCGCGATGTTGCCGCCCAGCTCAAAGGCGCTTTCATCCGCCAGCCGCACCACCAGCTCACCATTGTTGGCTTCCAGATCGGTGACCAGATTCTCCAGCCCGTCGATCAGCGACTGGCCTTCGGTCGCAACAGCCTTTTCCAGCGCATCCGGATTGGTGGGCAGAAAATTGGTCGGCGACATCATCTCGATGATCTGGTCGGCGAAATACGTCAGCCGCTGCTTGTCCTTGCCGTCCAACTCGCTCGCATCCTGCACCGCTTTGCGGATCGCATCGGCGTTGGTCATGTACTGCTGCTTCACAAAGTGGAAATACGGGCTGCTCTCCCACAAAGGATTCGAAAACCGGCGGTCCTTGGCGCCGCCGTCGTCCGCGCTGCCCATCTGACCGGCCAAGGTCTTTTGCGCTTCGGCGAAATTCAGCACCGATTTGCTCCAGTATTCGACTTGCTGCTCCAGGATCTTGGCAGGGTTTTGCATCGCCTCCGTCCAATAGGCGGTTGCTGCACGTGCATAAAGCTCTTGATTCGGGCCGTCCAAAGCAGCGTTATGCGGGGTCTTCCGGGACATGACATCGGCCAGACGCTTGCTCAGCTCCTCAACACGGCTCATGTTTTCCTTAAGCTTTTCAATGCTCTCAGAATTGGCCGCTGCGGATAATTCGTCACTAGTTGTCATATAAATGAATCCCTCATAGGCTTTCTGCTATGCAGAATACCTTCTGCATTTTTCAGGGCGAAGCGGCGATTGGTCCAATGTTCCGGATTTGATGGTCCGATGACGCAGGGGCAGAGCCCGAAGGAGACACGCATGCGATACATGATGACCTACGATCTGATGGAGACCGTCCGGAACACCAACCAATGGTTGGGCGCCACCGCCCTCTCCATGGCATCTTACCCGGTCTTTTCCGCCTTGCCAAACCCTGCCCTCAGCTGGATGGCCGCCTGGGGTGAAGTGACGGAACGTACTTACCAGCGGATGGTGGTGAAACCTGACTGGGGTATCCGCACTTTCACCTGCGAAGACGGCAAGGACCATCTGGTGGACATCACCACTGTCGTTGAACGCCCGTTCGGCGATCTGCTCCACTTCAAGGTCAACGGACGCGAGGAACAGCCCCGCAAGGTGCTGCTGGTTGCTCCGATGTCCGGCCATTACGCCACCCTTCTCCGCTCTACCGTCCAAAGCTTGATCGTGAACTGTGAAGTCTATGTGACGGACTGGCACAATGCGCGCGATATCCCTGTTTCCGCGGGGAAATTCGACGTCGAGGATTACACGCTCTACCTCGTCGACTTCATGCGCGAGCTGGGCCCCGACACCCATGTGGTCGCGGTTTGCCAGCCGGTGCCTTTGACCCTGGCTGCGACCGCCTATCTGGCCGAGCAGGATCCCCAGGCGCAGCCGTCATCCCTGACGCTGATCGGCGGCCCGGTGGATCCGGATGCCACCCCGACCGAGGTCACCGATTTCGGCCGCCGCGTCACCATGGGCCAGCTGGAAGAAACCATGATCCAGCGGGTCGGTTACAAATACAAAGGCGTGGGGCGCAAGGTCTATCCTGGCCTGTTGCAGCTTTCCTCTTTCATGTCGATGAACGGCGAGCGCCATTCCAAGGCCTTCATGGACCAGATCCACCGCGTTTCCCGCGGCGAGGCCTCGGATCACGACGCCCACAACCGTTTCTACGACGAATATCTTGCCGTCATGGACATGACGGCCGAATTCTACCTGTCCACCGTCGAGCGTGTCTTCAAACGACGCGAAATCGCCCGCAACGAATTCACCGTGAACGGCCACAAGGTCGATATTGGCAAGATCACCAATGTGGCGGTGAAAACTGTCGAAGGCGCCAAAGATGATATCTCTGCCCCCGGCCAATGCGTCGCGGCGCTGGATCTGTGCACCGGACTGCCTGAAAGCATGAAGGCCAGCCACCTGGAGCCGGGCGCCGGCCACTATGGTATCTTTGCCGGCCGCAGCTGGCGCGACAATATCCGTCCGCTGGTGATTGATTTCATGAACGCCAACAGCCGCCAAAAGCCGGGCCGCAAACCGGCCAACAAGAACACGGCAGCCTGACCGCATGGGCGGCGGGCTGGCGTTTTCCTGCAACTGCGGGACCTTGCGCGGTGAAGTCTCCGCGCAGGGCATCAAAGGCGGCACCCGTGTTGTCTGCTATTGCGCTGACTGCCGCGCCAATGAACTGTACCACGGCCAGCCCGACCCGGCGCCGGATCCGGTGGATCTGTTCCAGCTGGCGCCGGACAGCATCTCCGTTACTCAGGGCGCCGCGCACCTGAAAGCCCTGCGCCTTGGCCCTCGCGGCCCCTTGCGCTGGTACGCGTCCTGCTGCGGCACGCCATTTGCAAACACGCTGGCCAAGCCCGCGCTGCCCTTTGCCGGGATACGCTCAGACGTGTTCAAAGATAAATCCGCGCTTGGCAAAATCCGCGCCAAGGCTTTCCTCCCGGCTACAGGCAAACAGTCCCGGACCAAGGGCGGCGGGGTGATGGCCTGGGGCATCCTCAGCCGGATGATCACCTCGCGCCTGTCCGGAAAATGGCAGCAAACGCCGTTCTTCGATGCAGAAACCGGCAAACCGGTGGCCGAGCCCGAATTGCTCAGCAAAGACCAGCGCGCAAGACTCTACCCTTAGGGCACAGGCACGGCCAGCCAGTGCAGCAGCGCCCGGTTGACAGCGTCGGGCTGTTCCAGCACCGGCAAATGTCCAGCCTCAGGCAGGATCTCCAGCCGCGAATCCGGGATCAGCTGCGCCAGCAGATCCAGTTTTGCTGGCGGCACAATCGTGTCATGTTCTCCACCCAGAACCAGCGTCGGCACATGCGCCCGCCGCAACGTGAATTGCTGGTCCGGCCGCCGCTGAAGGGCACGCGCCTGCGCCACATACATCTCCGGCCCCAGCTCCAATCCCATCCGGCAGAACATGTTGTGAACTTCCAGCCGCAAAGGCCCGGGTGCGAATGCCTCCATTGGCATGGTCTCGCGCAGCACGTCTTCCAGCCGTCCGGCGCGGGCGGCAACAATCTGCGGCTCGCGGTTGGCAGCCTGATCCGGCGTCTCGGCCAGCGGGCTGGCTCCCATGATGCACAGCCGGCTGATCCGCTCGGGGGCGCGGCGCAGCAGCTCCATCGCCAGGATCCCGCCCATCGACACACCGGCAAGGGAAAACCGCGGCGGCAGGTGGCCCAGCATCCGCGCGGCGATCTTTTCCACCGTGTCGCCGCCCACCAGCGGCAGCACCATCACCGGCATACTGCCGGAAAAACTCCTGACCTGAGCGTCAAAAATCCGGCCGTCGCACATCATCCCCGGCAGCAGAACCAAAGGTTCGCGGCACGGTTGCTGGTCATAAGGCATATCCTGCCCTCGCGGTTTGCCTTCCACCCGTTGGTTCAACTCTGCGAAGAACGAACCCGCGGATCAAGAAAAACCTCGCGGCGGCAGAGATTTACGGAACAGCTGCCGCCGCCCTGCCACGCTCAGTGGCCGTTCCAGCGGAACGCGCCATTCTCCGCCAAGGGTGAGAACGGGTTAAAGGCAATCTCCCAGATATGCCCGTCCGGGCTGCGGAAATAGCCGTGGTGCCCGCCCCAGAACACGTCCTGCGCAGGCTTCAGAACCTCCGCGCCGGCTGCCTCTGCCGCCGCCAGCAGCACAGCCACGTCTTCCTCGCTGCGGGTGTTGTGGCTCAGCGTCATCGCACCGGTGCCCAATTCTGCTTCCGGCAGACCGGTTTCCGCCGCCAGCGCCGCCAGCGGATACAGCCCCAAGGTCTGCGAGATCAGATCAAAGGCAATCACCCCGTCCGGACTTTCTGCACGCCGCCAGCCCAAAGCCTCATAAAAGGCAGCGGCTTTGGCCATATCCGGCACGCCCAGCGTAATCAGGCTCACCCTCTGTTCCATCATTCAATCCTTTGCATTTTCAACCACTCTGCTGCGTCCGGCCAGGCCGCTCCGGGGCGCGCCCAAACAGCCGCATCAGGCGCCGCCCAGAACGTCCAGCACCGCGTCTTCCATCATCTTCAGGCAGGCCTCGTCCGAAAACCGGTGGTCGGCATCTTTCACCAGGTTGAGCCGCATATCCGGACAGGTCGCGTGATCCATCAGCCGCAGCGCGGTTTCCGTCGATACAGCCGTATCCGCGGTCCCCTGCAAGCAGCGGACCTTGAAAGGCAGGAACAGCGGCGTGCGCAGGACCAGCCGTTTGCGGCCATCCTCGATCATCCGCTTGGAGATATGATAGGGCTCCATGTAGTCACTGGGCAGTTCCACATAGCCGCGGCTGTGCAGCTCGGCCTTCTGCGCATCCGAGAAATTGGCCCAGTACCCGTCCTCGGTGAAATCCGGCGCCGCGGCGATGGTCACCAACCCCTTGATCCGCTCCGGCATTTCGCGCGCCAGCAGCAACGCCTGCCAGCCGCCCATAGACGACCCGACAGGGATAATCCCCCCCTCGGTCAGCTGCGCCACCGCCTCCAGCGTGTCCTCGTGCCAATCGCCAATGCAGCCTTCCTCAAACGTGCCCGAGCTTTCGCCGTGGCCGGAGTAATCAAACCGCAGAAAGGCATGCCCGCGCGCCTTGGCCCATGCCTCCAGATGCACCGCCTTGGTGCCCTCCATATCGGATTTCAGGCCGCCCAGGAACACCACGCACGGCCCCTGCCCCTCACTCTTGTGATAAGCAATCCGGCGGCCTTGCGCGGTCTCGAGGAATGATGTGGCGGGCATGTTGTTGGTCTCCTGTCCTTTTCCCTAAGATGTGGCATGGCAGCGCCTGCCCCGCAAGCGCCGGCACTCCCTGCTTGCCCCCCCCCCGCCTGCCTCCTTATGGTCCGCGAAAATTTTCAAGGGACCTTGGGCATGTTCAGACTCATTAAGAGCATTGCGATCACCGCCGCCATCCTGGCCGTGGCACTGACCACCGCCTGGGCCGCCCTGGCGCTGTGGTACCGGCTGCCCTTTGGCACGATACCGCGCGGCCTGCTGGCAGGCGGGTTTGCGTTCCTGGGTCTCACCGTTATTGCCGGTCTGTTCCGCAGGCGTGCCGCGCGCGCGCTGACCACCTTCACCCTGGCTCTGGCTGCGGTGATCCTGTGGTGGTCCACCCTGACGCCGCCGGACGCGCGCAACTGGGCCCCTGACGTGGCCCGCCAGGTCACCGGCCGGGTGGAAGGCGACACCCTCACGCTCACCGATGTGCGCAATTTCGACTGGCAAACCCCTGAAGACTTCAGCGAAAGCTGGGAGACCCGCAGCTATGACCTGACCACGCTCGGCACCGTGGATCTGTTCATGTCCTATTGGGCCGGCCCGCAAATGGCCCATATGATCGTCAGCTTCGGCTTTGAAAACGGCGATCACATCGCCTGGTCGGTCGAGGTGCGGCGCCAGCTTGGCGGCGGCTTCTCACCCATTGCGGACCTGTTCAAATCCAACACCCTGGTGATCCTTGCCGCCGATGAACGCGACGTGGTTGGCACCCGCACCAATGCCCGCGGCGAGAACGTGCAGCTGTTCCGCATTGACGTCAGCGCCGAGACCGCCCGCACCTTGCTGATGCAATATGTCGATGCGGCCAACAGCCTCGCCGCCCGGCCGCAGTGGTATAATTCACTCACCACCAATTGCACCACCGTGGTGATGACAATGATCCGCGCCTTTGCAGACGAGGTCCCGCTGGACTGGCGGGTGCTGGCAAACGGCTATCTGCCGGATTATGCATGGGAACAGGGCGTGCTGGACCAGGCCCGCACGGTCAAAGAACTGCGTGCCCTGGGAAGCATCACAGCAATTGCCCAGGCCCACGGCGTGACCCCGGATTATTCCCAAGTGATCCGCCAAGGCATCCCCGCGTTCATATCGAACTGATCCGGCTTCTTTCTGGTTTAAAATACCCCGGGGAGCGCGAGGGGCCGGCCCCTCGCCTGTTTTCTGTTGCAGATAAATTCAGCAAGCACCTATGGGCATAGTCACGAAACTACGGCAGCCGGGCTGGAAACGGTTTTCTGCGTGCTCAAGCGCCCCAGCAAATCCTGTATCCGGGTCAATGCCTCACCTGTCAGCCGTGCCTTCTCCCGGCTCGGCCCGCCTTCGACATGGGCGCAATGCTCATAAGACAGACGGCGCTGCGACAGGATTTCCCTGGACTGGCACAGCGCGGTTTCAATCAGGTCCACATCTTCAACCGTCAGGTCAAAGTTCGGGTTCGGGCGGGTCATCGGAACACTCCTCCGGGTATGTCCATGGGTATAAATCTTCTGGCCACACTGCCCCAGACCGTTTTGCATTGCAATATTTTTTTGTTATTTTTCAGATGCTTACCTGTATACATATATGTGCAATCGCATACATAGGCACACAGTGAAATTTTCCGGGGCAATAACAGACACATGCAAACCCGTCTTGACTTGGCCCTGCTTTGACCGCAAAACGCGCGGACGAAACACATACCCGCAACCGGGCGTTCTGTGGGCGCCAAACCGACGAGGAGCAGCCAGACAATGGCCCAAATCTCTCTCTCCTTCCCCGATGGCAATGCACGATCCTATGACGCAGGCGTAACCCCTGCGCAGGTGGCTTCCAGCATTTCCACCTCACTGGCCAAAAAGGCCATCTCCGCCACCGTCAACGATCAGCACTGGGACCTGCAGTGGCCGATTGATGCAGATGCGGCCATCGCCATCCACACCATGAAGGACGAGGTTCAGGCCAATGAACTGATCCGCCACGATCTGGCGCACGTCATGGCCCGCGCGGTGCAGGAAATCTGGCCCGACACCAAGGTCACCATCGGCCCGGTTATTGAAAACGGCTGGTACTACGACTTTGACCGGGCTGAGCCCTTCACCCCCGAAGATCTCGGCACCATCGAGAAAAAGATGAAGGACATCATCAACAAGCGTGATGAAGTCCGCACCGAGGTCTGGGAGCGCGACCGCGCGATCCAGCATTACACCGACTTGGGCGAACCCTATAAGGTCGAGCTGATCGAGAGCATCCCGGGCGATGAGCCGCTGCGCATGTACTGGCATGGGCATTGGCAGGATCTCTGCCGCGGCCCGCACCTGCAGCACACCGGCCAGCTGCCGGGTGACGCCTTCAAGCTGATGAGCATCGCAGGCGCATACTGGCGCGGCGACAGCTCCCGCGCCATGCTGCAGCGGATCTACGGCGTTGCCTTCACCGGCAAGGAAAAGCTGAAAGCCCACCTGCATATGCTGGAAGAGGCCGCCAAGCGCGACCACCGCAAGCTGGGCCGCGAGATGAGCCTGTTCCACATGCAGGAAGAAGCTCCGGGCCAGATCTTCTGGCACCCGAACGGCTGGCGCATCTACACCCAGCTGCAGGATTACATGCGCCGCATGCAGGAGCGCGACGGCTATGTCGAGGTGAACACCCCGCAGGTCGTGGACCGCAAACTGTGGGAGGCTTCGGGCCACTGGGATAAATACCAAGAGAATATGTTCATCGTCGAAGTGGACGAGGATCATGCCCGTGAAAAGGCGATCAACGCACTGAAGCCGATGAACTGCCCCTGCCACGTGCAGGTGTTCAACCAGGGCCTCAAATCCTACCGCGACCTGCCGCTGCGGATGGCCGAATTCGGCTCCTGCGCGCGGTATGAACCCTCGGGCGCGCTGCACGGTATCATGCGGGTGCGCGGCTTCACGCAGGACGATGGCCATATCTTCTGCGCCGAGGATCAGATCGAGTCTGAAACCGCCAAGTTCATTGCCTTCCTGTCCAAGGTCTATGCCGACCTCGGTTTCCACAACTGGACCATCAAGCTCTCGACCCGCCCGGAAAAGCGGATCGGCAGCGACGAAAGCTGGGATCTGGTGGAAAAGGCCCTGGGTGATGCCTGCAAGGCGGCCGGTTATGACTATGAGCTTCTTGAAGGCGAAGGCGCCTTCTATGGTCCCAAGCTCGAATTCACGCTGACCGATGCCATCGGCCGGAACTGGCAGTGCGGCACTTTGCAGGTTGATCCCAACCTGCCGGAGCGGCTGGAAGCGAGCTTTATCGGCGCCGACGGCAACAAGCACCGCCCGTTCATGCTGCACCGCGCCTGCCTGGGCTCTTTCGAGCGTTTCATCGGAATCCTGATCGAAGAGCACGCTGGCAAGCTGCCGTTCTGGCTCGCCCCGCGCCAGGTTGTCGTCGCTTCGATCACCTCTGATGCAGATGACTATGTGCAGGAGGTTGTTGCCAATCTGCAAAAGGCCGGCGTGCGCGCCGAGGCCGACATCCGCAACGAGAAGATCAACTACAAGGTCCGCGAGCATTCGGTGGGCAAGGTGCCGGTTATTCTTGCCGTCGGCCACCGCGAGGTGGAGGAGCGCACCGTCTCCGTCCGCCGTCTTGGTGAAAAGCAGACCAGGGTCGACACCCTGGAAAATGTTACAAAGGCGCTGGCCGTGGAAGCGACCCCGCCGGACCTTCTGTAACATTTCGCGGGAAGATCAGCATCAGCGGCCCCCATTCGGGGGCCGTTTTGTTACAAACGCCTGCAATTCTCCCTGAAATCAGCTCTTTACCCGGCGTTCCGCTGTCACATACGCTGACGCAGGCGTGAGACACGGGGTCGTGACTTAAAATCCCGGAAACCACGGGTTAGGGTTTCCCTGTCATCACGACACCGCATGTTAAACCGAAAGGAATTCACGAGATGTCGAACACCGCAAAATCCCTGGCCGTTGCAAGCGCCGTTGCCGCCGCACTGACCGCCGCTTCGACCATCCCCGCTGCAGCCGCCACCAAGGAAAAGTGCTACGGCGTTTCGCTGGCCGGCCAGAACGACTGCGCCGCCGGCCCCGGCACCACTTGTGCGGGCACCTCGACCACCGACTACCAGGGCAACGCCTGGACGCTGGTTGATGCAGGCACCTGCGAGGGCCTGGAACTGCCGGCAACTGCAGACGGCTCTGCGCGCAAGGGTTCGCTGGAACCGCTGGAACGCGACCTGCCGGCATAAGCGCCGCTTGAATATGGGGGCGGGAGTGTGAATTCCCGCCCTTTTTGCACCCGGAAACAGGACTTCCCATGCTTGACGCCGCTGCACATGACAGATTGCCTGCCGCCCCCGGCGTTGGCTACAAGCCGCAGCATTTCGCCCAGATCACTGCCGATCCGGGCGCTGTCAAATGGCTGGAAATCCACGCAGAAAACTACATGGGGGACGGCGGACGCCCGATTGCGCAGCTGCGCTGTCTTGCTGAAGATTTTGCCATGTCGGTGCATGGCGTGGGCCTGTCGATCGGCGGCGAAGGCCCGCTGGACGCAGACCACCTCGCCCGGCTCAAGCATCTGGTGTCCTGGCTGAACCCCGCCAGCTTCTCCGAACATCTGGCCTGGTCCACCCACGACAGCCATTTCTACAACGACCTGCTGCCGCTGCCCTACACGGACACCAGCCTGCAGCGGATCTGCGATCACATTGACGAATTGCAGGACACTATCGGGCGGCGGATGCTGCTTGAAAACCCCTCCAGCTACCTCGCCTTTGCCGAAAGCACCTGGTCCGAGCCGGAGTTCCTGTCCGAGATCTCCCGCCGCACCGGCTGCGGGCTGCTGCTGGATGTGAACAACGTTTTTGTCTCGGCCACCAATCTCGGCTTCTCACCGCAGGGCTACATTGACGCCTTTCCGCTGGACAAGGTGGGTGAAATCCACCTCGGCGGCCATGAAGAGGATGAGGACGAGCACGGCCATCCCCTGCTGATCGACAGTCATGGCGCCGAGATAGTAGACCCGGTCTGGGCACTTTTGGACTATACCCTCGCCAAATCCGGCTCCAAGCCGGTTCTGATCGAATGGGACAACGACGTGCCGGACTGGCCTGTGCTGGAAGCCGAGGCCGCCCGCGCCGCAACCGCGCTGGAGCGCGTCCCGGCATGAGCGTGACCCAGACAGACTTCGCCCGCGCCATGATGGATGCGGGACAGCAGGTACCCGATGGCCTGATAGATCATCAGGCCCAGCCCGCCGGGCGCCGCTTCAGCGTCTACCGCAACAATGTCGCTGTCTCATTGACCGAGGCCATGCACAGCGCCTTCCCGGTGATTGCCAAACTCTTGGGCAAACAGAACATGGACGGGCTTGCCGGCATCTACCTGCGCCAGTATCCGCCGTCCTCGCCGCTGATGATGTTTTATGGCGAACACTTCCCCGCCTTCCTGGAGGGCATGGAGCCACTCAAGCACCTGGGTTATCTGGGCGATGCGGCCCGGCTGGAACTGGCCCTGCGCCGCGCATACCACGCCGCGGATGCAACGCCCATCGCACCCGAAGCATTGGGCGCATTGACGCCCGAGGACCTGATGAACACACGCGTGGCCCTGGCCCCTGCGGTGCAGGTCCTGTGCTCACCATGGCCCATTCATGGCTTGTGGCGCTACAACACCGAAGACGGCGCCCCCAAGCCTGAGGCGCAGGCCCAGGACGTGCTGATCACCCGCCCCGAATTCGACCCCATTCCCCAGCTTCTGCCGCCCGCGGGCGCAGCCTGGATCCGCGCCCTGATGGGGGGCGCCAGCATCGGCGAAGCCTTGGAACAGGCCGCCGCCGAAGACGAAACATTCGACCTGGGTGCCACGCTGGCCCTGCTGTTGCAGGGCGGCGCGATCACAGGACTGGACAGCAAAGGGTAAGACCATGCACGCACTTGTCTCCATTCACAACGCAGTTTTCGGCCTGGTGGAAAAGGCCGGCGACTGGCTGATGCCGCTCGCGGCACGCTTTGTCTTCGCCTCCACACTTCTTCTTTACTACTGGAACTCCGGCCTGACCAAGCTGGGCGACGGCATCTTTGGCCTGTTCAGCCCCTCCATCGGCGCCTACAGCCAGATCTTCCCGAAACAGCTGGAGGCCGCAGGCTATGACGTCTCGCAATTCGGCCTGTTCCAGAAACTGGTGGTGCTTGCCGGCACTTACGCCGAGTTTATCCTGCCGCTGATGATCGTGATCGGCCTGGCCACCCGTCTGGCATCCTTCGGCATGATCGGTTTTATCATCGTTCAGTCCCTGACCGATGTCATCGGCCATGGCGCCACGGACGACAAGACCCTTGGCGCTCTGTTCGATCGCTTCCCGGATGCCGTGATCCTGGATCAGCGCCTGTTCTGGATCTTCGTGCTGACCTATCTGGTGGTGAAAGGCGCAGGCGCCCTGTCGGTGGACGCACTGCTGCGCCGCCAGTTGGAGCCAGCCATCGCCTGACCCGCTCCGGTCTAAACATAGCAAAGGCGCCCTGCCCCGGCAGCGGCGCCTTTTTCATGGAAGAGCGGCGTATCTTAGAAGTGCGCCTTGGGCTCGTCCGGCTTCCCGGCCGCCGCGGCAAAGCTCAGCGGGAAGATGGTAAAGACGTTGAGGCCAAACCCCGCATACATCCCCGCAGCCGATGCCAGCAGCAGGCCCCCGCCCCACAATGCGCGCGCCCGCGCCATCGCACCGCCGGCAATCGCCAAAAGCGGCGACAGCACCGCCAGCAGCCGCAGCCGTTCCACGTTACCGACTTGTTCAGCCAGCCCTTCGACCTCGCCGAAATGCTCCACCGCCGCAGTGTAGCCATAGCCGAAAAAGCCCACGATCATGCCGCAAACACCGGCGATGATCCCCAATACCAGGGCTGCGTTGCGCATATTGCCTCTCCCGAAACTTGCAGTAACGACATAGGCAGCGGTCTAAGATCCGCCAAGAGCCGCCTGCACGTTCTGATCCCAACCCAGGAATAATTCCCCGTCCCGGTCGATCAGCGGCCGCTTCATCAATGCAGGGTGTTCCCGCAACAGGGCCAGCGGCTCGCCTGCACGATCCCCCTCGCTCAGACCACGCCACGTGGTTGACCGCGTATTGACCAGTTTCGCGCCGAATTGTGCATAAGCCGCCTCCAGCACCCCCTCAGGCATGCCGCTTGTGCGGATATCGATCAGAATTGAGTTTTCGATACTCTTCAACGCCTTACGGCAGGTATCGCAGTTTTTCAGCCCGTAGATTTTCATTAATCCTCCATACTCCCCGGGAACCTCGCACAATTTATGGTGGAATGCGCCGGTTTCTCTTGATTTTCGAGCAGCCCGTGTAAAACTTAAAGTTGTCTGGCCTTACCTCACTCGCTTCAGACAACGGGACGGGCCGGATGTCTTGGGAAGCCTCAAGGCGACGTGCAAAGTAGAAGGAGACGCGGGAAATGCCAAGTGGCACCGTGAAGTGGTTCAACACCACCAAAGGGTATGGGTTTATTGAACCCGATCAAGGCGGCAAGGATGTGTTTGTGCACATTTCCGCGGTGGAACGGTCCGGCATGGCCGGCCTCGCGGACAACATGAAAGTCGGCTACGAGCTGTCCGAAGGCCGCGATGGCCGCCAAATGGCCGCAGAGCTGAAAGAGCTTTGACCGATTAATCTGCACTGCGCCCGGGATCAGACTGGGCGCAGGCAAAGACAGCCCGTCAGGCCCGCCGCAGATACTCAACCATCACACAGCCCGGATCGCTGCCGCGCAGAACCGTTTCCCCGGCCTTGGCCCACTCGCCTGCCTCAAATTCCGGAAAAAAGGCATCTGCATCCTCGATGGTCAGGTCCACCTCGGTGACAAGCAGCCGGTCGGCCATTTCCAGCATACCGCGGTAGATGCCTTCGCCGCCAATGCCATAGACCCGGCGGTAGCCTTGCGCATAGGCCTCCTGCACTGCCGCCCCGATCGACGGCAGCACAACCTCTGCCGCCTGCGGATTTGACGACACCACCAGATTCAGCCGGTTCTTCAGCGGTTTCACCGGCAGGCTGTCCCAGGTGTTGCGGCCCATGATTATGGCGCCGCCCAGCGTCTCGCGCTGAAACGCTTTCAAATCCTCAGGCGCAAACCAAGGGATGTCATTATCCTTGCCAATGGCCCCGTTGCGTGCCCGCGCAGCGATCAGGGTAATCATGAGTGTCTTCCTTGCTGTTCAGATTGCAACCGGTGCCTTGACGTCCGGACCGGGATCAAAATTCCGGATCCTGAAATCACCGGCGGTGAAATCGAAGAATGCGCCGCCCTGCCCTTTGACCTGCAAATGACGCATATGTTGAACGGTTTTTCTGTCCCCTTAGAATTGGCTATTGCCGCTATGGCCCCATCCCGCGCCTGCCCTGGTCTGCTCTTCCCCTGAAAAAGGCCAGCCACGGCCCGTAACCTGTCTGCCGGCCTTTCCAGCGCCCCGCCCGCTTGAATCTGACCGAACCGGACTATTTTGCATGTGCATTTCATAGCCGCCGGTTTTGGGCTGAGCAAGCGCGGTTGGCGCTGCGTTCTCAAACAACTCAAGCGCCCGCCGCGCTTGCTCAGCCCGATTTCAATCCTTTTCCCTTCGCTGCTGATCGGCACCCTGTTTGCACGGCTGTTGATGTATTCCCCGGCCACTCTGCCGGCGATCTCGAACATCCGCACCGGGAAAGCCTCCAGGGTGATGGCGCCGCGGGCGCGGTGATCCGACTGGGCTTTGTCAACACCGCCAGCCGGACCATCATCGCACAAACCGTTCAGGCATACCGCTCTGAAACCGGCTGGTTGCCGAATTGAACGGCCGGGACGAGAGCGCCTTTTGGCGCGGCGACGCAACCCGCGCTGCCGACGCAGGACATCATGGCTGCACCGGGCGTCTTTGCTTTCCTGACCAATGCCTTCACGGAAATGTTCAGCGCCAATACAATGGGCGCCGCCCGCGCCGCCGGGGTGGTTTACACCAACTGGCCCGGCGATGACCGGCGCCGATCCGGTTCCAGCACCGGCACAGCGCGCGATCGGCAGGGCGGTGCTTGGGCGGGGCGGTGCTTGAGCGGGGGCTGAATCGTTACGTGTCTTTTGGGATCACCGGTCTTGATAATATTCTGCCAGCTTGCGCTGCTGGCGGAACTGTACGCGGAGCGAAAGCTGCTGAGCTTGACCGAAGTGTCTCAGCATCGAAAGCACACCGGCCGACTGAAACGACTGGAGGAAGCGGCGCCGCTGCGGAGCACTTATGCCAGCGATATGCTGCGGTCGGCGCCGGTGTCGTCGTGCTGATGCCCCGCAGGCCGAACGTCCGCAGGTGCCGCGCTGCCTGCAGCACCTGCGGGTGAGTCCACTGGGAACGCCGGGACGCATCCCCCAACCCTGCCCGGCCGGTTTTGATCCGCTTGAGGCCGCCCTTGGCTGCCCCAGGAAACCAGCCTCGTCAGCCGGTTTAACATTACACCGCGACGTCGGCCTTGATGTGAGGATGAGGGTCGTAACCTTCGACTTCAAAGTCCTCAATCCGGTAGTCGTCGATACTCTCCGCACGTTTGGTCAGCGAGATTTTCGGCAATGGACGGGGGTCACGTGCCAGTTGCTCACGCGCTTGATCGAAATGATTGCGGTAAAGGTGCACATCCCCGCCGACCCAAACCAATTCACCGGGGCGAAGCCCCGCTTGTTGCGCAAGCATCAGCTGGAGCGCAGAGGCCCCCACATAGTTAAACGCCGCGCCCAGCAGCAAATCGACCGATCTCTGGAACAACAGGCAATTCAGGCGCCCGTCGGAGGTCACGTGATACTGATAAACCATATGACAGGGCGGCAGCGCCATCTCCCCCAGTTCCGCAACGTTCCAGCCGTGGAACAGCAGGCGCCGGCTCGCAGGGGTTTCGCGCAGCGAGCGGATCAGCGTCTCGATCTGGTCATGTTCGCGGCCATCAGATCCCATCCAGCGCCGCCACTGTTTGCCGTATACGGGGCCGAGCTCACCCCATCGGGCGGCAAAACCGTCGTCCTCGGTAATCCTGCGCTCGAAGTCCTGTTGCGTGATGTCTTCGCCTGTCTCGCGGCGATAGGCCGCCAGCGGCCAGTCTGTCCAGATCCGCACATTCTCCCGCAGCAGCGGCTGGATATTGGTGCCCCCGGTCAGGAACCAAAGCATTTCCTTGATTGCGGTTTTCCAATAGACGCGCTTGGTCGTCAGAATAGGCGCAGTGCCATCCGACAAATCAAAGCGGACCATGGCGCCGAACAGCGAGCGGGTGCCGACTCCTGTTCTGTCAACCCGCTCGTCCCCGTATTCAAGGACTCGTTCGATCAGGTCCAGGTACTGGTATTCCGGGTGCCGCATGCCTCTGTCTCCACATTTTTTTGCCATCAACAGAAAACTGTGTGGCAGCCCTTCTCAATCATAGTGAATAACCCGTGCCGGGTGATAGCTCATTCTTCTGTCCCAAGGACGTTCCACAACGCTTTGTGAAACAGAAAGCCGCGGCGCCGGCCCAGATACCGATGTATGGCTGCTTTCCTCGACTTGCACCCGAAATTCACGCCCCGGCATATCGGCTGCGCCATCAAGCGCCAAGATCAAAAACACCTCCACGCCGTTCCTTTCATACAACATATACGCAGCCGGATCTGAATTCGAGCTACATGCAGGTAGCGTATCCGCCACGGTTGCGTCCAAATGCCAACGGTTCAATTGACAACTGGCCGGTGCGGACCGAAGGTGGCGCAAAACGATAAAACATATTGAGGTAGAGGCAGATGAGGCGCTATTGGCTGGGACTGGCGGTTGTCACCGCGTTGTCCGCGTGCGGCGGGGGCAATCCGTTCAACACGACGACGGATGATCCCACAGGTGACCCGACCACCACCATCCCCGAAGCACTGGCAAACGACCTCGAGAGCGTCGATTATGACCCAGGCAACCAAACACTGACTGTTACTGGTGTCGGCCTGGATGAAACACCCTTTACCGCGACTTATGTCCGCAAGCCTGCTTTAGACCGCAATGGCTACGAGGCCTATTCCGTTCAGGACAACGCACTGACTGAGCACTCGACTGCCTATGTGCGTCAGACAGAAGGCGGTTACGCTGCTGTCGTTGTGACAGGCGGACAGTTCGGCACTTACCAGGGCGGCACAACCTACGGGCGCACCGGCAGCTTTTCCGCTCCCGATACGGACGCGGGGGCCGGCGGTATCGTCAGCTATGCCGGCACCTATGTGGGCCTGTTGAACATTGACGGCGACGGCGGCGACTTGCTCACCCCGGCTCCTGGCACCGACCCTTCCATTCTCCCTGGCCAATCTGCTGAAGTTACCGGCGATGTCTTCATCAATGCTGACTTCACACAAGACAGTGAAGTCAAAGGCCGGATCTACAACCGCCGGATCACCGACTTGCCTGCAACAGCCGTCGAGGATCTGACCCTCATGAACACGGCGATAACGTCGGACGGTTCGTTTACAGGCGCTGTCAATGCTGGAGGCACAAGTGTTGGCGAATACGGTGGCGTCTTTTCCGGTACGGATGCCGCAGCGGTTGCGGGATCGGTCCACGCGACAGGCCATATTGGAGCCTTTTCGGGGAATACCCCCCCGATCGAGGAGTACGGGGTCTTTGTGCTCGGCTCTTGCGATGGTGCCAGCCCCGACCCGGTCTGCAACCAGCCTGATCCTTAAACCATGCGCAAGGCCACCGCGGCTCTCTTTGGGCTGACCCTGGCAACGGCCCAGCCCCATGCGCAAGAAGCACCAGCGCCGCAGATGCATCTGTCGGTCCAGCAAGGTCACGCCTTAGGCGCACATGCGCTGAACTCCGGCAACCCCCGGCTGGCCTTGCGGATCTCCAACGCCTTGCTGCAGGCCGACCGCAAAAACCATACTGCCTGGCACCTGCAGGCAGCCGCCCAAGCCAAAATCGGCCAACCCGGAGAAGGACGAAAATCCGCCGCACGCGCCTTCCGCTTTGCACCTGACGGCGCCGCAAAGTACCAGATGGCGCAGCTTGCTTCCCGCCTGGCTTTTCAGAGCGGCAGCCCGACTCTGTCGCAATACTGGCTGCGCCGCACTGCCGTGTACGCGCCCGATGACACGGCCGAAACCCTGATCGCCAAGGATTACGAGACCCTCCGGCGCATAAATCCTTGGTCCTTCCGGCTAAGCGGGGGGGTGAAACCATCAAATAATGTCAACGGCGGTTCGGATGCGGCAACGCAGGAGATTGACGGGCTCTCCTCCCATGTGAACAGGCTTGGGCCAAGAGCCGTTGCGCTATCAGGTGTTACCGGCACGCTGGACGCAGGCATCAGCCGCCGCTTGAGGCAAAACGAAACAAGCCTGACGTCCTTAAGTGGCCGCCTCTATATTCAGCGTGTGGCTCTGTCATCCAATGCCAAGGCAAAGGCCGCTGAATTGGCCGGGCACACTGGCACAACGGTGCCGCGCAACTCCGAATTCGGCTCCACTTACGGTGAAGTCACCTTCAGCCATGCTTTTGCCGCAGGACCCAAGAATAATGGTGGCAGCGCCCGGATATCCGTGACAAGTGCAACTTCCTGGTATGGCGGGGAACGGAGCTATGATCTGGTAAAGGTGACCGGAGCACGCAGTTGGGCGCTATCACCTCAGATGCGTTTCACTCTTGACGGAAGCGCCGAACACCGCCTGAATCCTCGGTATGCTTCTTTGGACGCAGATGTGTTTGGCTTAGGCGCTTCGCTCTCCCGGAAACTGGCCAATGGTGACAACCTGAACTTCACACTTGGCCTGCGCGATACCCACGCGGAAAGCGACAGCTCCACCACGAAATCCGCAACACTCAGGGTCGGCTATACCGTTGGTCGAAAAGTAGGGCCGGTCAAGGTCAGCACTGGGCTGATCCTAGGGGCTGCCGACTACCCCACCTACATCTTCAACAACGGAACAGACTGGATTCCTATTCCTGGTGGACGGCAGGACCATTCCGCTTACGCCGATTTGAACCTATTCTTTGAAGACTATGACTATGCCGGTTTCGCGCCGATGCTGCGATTGCGTGCCGGGAAAAAACTCTCGAACCATAGCCGCTTTGAAAGCTCGGAATTCTCTGTCTCCCTGGGCATCGAATCAAAATTCTGAGAGCGCCTTGGCGCTTTCGCTGGCCATTGCGCACCACCCCGATTAAATCCCTTCAAACACAGACAGGAGAGACCGCCGATGCCCCTCACATATCTGCACACCATGGTCCGGGTGAAGGATCTGGAAAAATCGATGGCATTTTACTCTCTTCTGGGCCTCCGGGAGACCCGCCGCTGGGAGAATGAGCAGGGCCGGTTCACCCTGGTCTTCATGGCCCCGCCGGGCCAGGAGGAGGCGCCGCTGGAACTCACTTATAACTGGGACGGCGATGATGCGCTGCCTGATGACAGCCGCCATTTCGGGCATCTCGCCTATGGCGTTGATGATATCTATGCCGCCTGCCAGCACCTGATGGACAATGGCGTCACCATCAACCGCCCGCCCCGCGACGGGCATATGGCCTTTGTCCGCTCCCCCGACAATGTGTCAATCGAACTTCTGCAAAACGGTGAGCCGCTGGCACCTGCAGAACCCTGGGCCGGCATGGAAAACACCGGCAAGTGGTAGGGTAACACCCCGTTCCGCAACGCAGAAAACCCGGCGCAGCACCGGTTTGGTGCTGCCCGTTCCATGCGGCCTCTGCAGCCGCTTATTGATTTCCTGCAACCCTCAAACCCGGTAACAAGGGCGGCCGCTTCTGCAGCCATCTGCCATGGACCTTTTCGCGGATCCTGGCGCTTTGCCCTTCAATACGTCCAGAGCACGGTTTCCCCTCATGCTCTGTCTGCGGCCCGCCGGTGTTTTCCCGGCTCTGCCCGGCCTGTTGCCCGCTGGGATTTCACACCCCAACCGGCGGCTTAATAAATATAGCGGATCTGGTCCGACCAATACCGCTCCATCCGCTTCAGCGCGGTGGAGATATCGTCGATTCCTTCGGAGGAGATCACATCCTTGTTCTCCAGCCCTTCCGCATGGCGCGAGAACAGCGCCGACACGATATCGCGGATTTCCCGGCCCCGCTGGGTCAGACGGACGCGCACCGACCGGCGGTCGATCTCGCAGCGCTGATGGTGCATATAGCCCATCTCGACCAGCTTCTTCAGGTTATAGCTGACATTGCTGCCCTGATAGTAGCCGCGGGTCTTCAATTCCCCGGCGGTCACTTCATTGTCGCCGATGTTGAACAGCAGCAGCGCCTGGACCGCATTGATCTCCAGCACGCCGACGCGTTCGAACTCATCCTTGATGACGTCCAGCAGCAGACGATGAAGGCGCTCAAGCAGACCCAGCGCCTCCAGGTAGCCAGTCATGAACCCTTTGCGGTCCGTCTGGCCGATTGGCATTTCCATACTCATTCGCATCTCCGACTCGAATTTGCTCTTGAGACAAGATGCCAACAATTCCCGAAAAATCAGTTAAGCCGGTATTTTATTATTTTTGGTACGTTTGCGATATATCCGCAACCAGGGCGCGGAACCGCTCTTGCGGTGCCGCCTGACCGGTGACCCATTGATAGAGATCCTGATCATTTTCGAGCAGCAGCTGGTCATATAGATCCAGCTGCGCCTCGTCCATCTGCGCAAGATTCGCGGCTGCAAAGGCCGACAGCAGGATATCCATTTCCTTGATACCCCGGCGCATCGAGCGCATCTGCAACCGCTTCAGGCGGGTGGCACGGTCTTCCTGCATCCCGGTCTCAGGCAGCTTCAGTTGCCTGGCTGTCATTGACCTGCAGCAGCGTCCGCAGCTTTTTCTCCAAACGCGCCGCACGCTCCGCATTCTGGCGCATTTCGCTGCGCAGATCGCGCAATTCGCTCAGAACACTTGCAAAATCGCCAGCGTCCAGCTCCAGCGGCGCCGGTTCCGACATGCCTTCGCCTTCGCCGGTCAGCAGCCAGGACATCGACACGTTCAACACACCTGCCAGCATGGTCAGCTTGTTGGCGCGCGGTTCCGCCAGATCCCGCTCCCAAGCGCTGAGAGTGGATTTCTTGATGCCAAGCCGGCGCGCCAGCTGGCCCTGGGTCATCCCTGCGGCTTCCCGTGCAGCCGCCACGCGGTCGCCGAAAGTTGCCGCATCCGGACCGTACCAGTCTGTGTTCTGCTCCGTCATTGCCAGTTCTCCTAAATCCAGTTTCGACGCGGCTTGATCGCCGTTTAGCCGCACCCTATGACAGTTCTGCGAAACATACAAACCAAGGCCTAGCCCCCATGTCATTCCTGTCCAAGACCTTATCCCGCGTAAAACCGTCACCGACCATCGCGATGACCGCCAAGGCGGCTGAACTGAAGGCCGCAGGACGCGACGTCATTGGCCTCAGCGCCGGCGAGCCGGACTTTGACACGCCGCAGAACATCAAGGACGCAGCGGTCGCCGCCATTGCTGCGGGCAAGACCAAATACACCGCCCCCGACGGCATCCCCGAGCTGAAACAGGCGGTCTGCGCCAAGATGAAGCGCGACCACGGGCTGGACTACACGCCCGCGCAGGTCTCGGTCGGAACCGGGGGCAAACAGACGCTCTATAATGCGCTGATGGCGACCCTGAACGACGGCGACGAGGTGGTGATCCCTGCCCCTTATTGGGTCAGCTACCCGGACATGGTGCTGCTGGCCGGCGGCACGCCGGTGATTGCCGAGACCTCGATCCAGACCAATTTCAAGCTGACCGCCGATCAGCTGGAGGCTGCGATCACCCCGAAAACCAAATGGTTCATCTTCAACTCGCCTTCGAACCCCACCGGTGCCGGCTACAGCCGGGCGGAACTGAAAGAGCTGACCGATGTGCTGATGCGCCACCCGCATGTGTGGGTGATGACCGACGACATGTATGAACACCTCGCCTATGACGGATTCGAATTCTGCACCCCGGCGGAAGTGGAACCGGCGCTGTACAGCCGAACCCTCACCTGCAACGGCGTCTCCAAGGCTTATGCCATGACCGGCTGGCGCATTGGCTATGCGGCAGGTCCGGAAAAACTGATCGCTGCCATGCGCAAGGTGCAGTCGCAATCCACCTCCAACCCCTGTTCCATCAGCCAGTGGGCCGCGGTAGAGGCGCTGAACGGCACCCAGGATTTCCTGGCGCCCAACAACGCGACATTTGTCCGCCGCCGCGACCTGGTGGTGCGGATGCTGAACCAGATCGACGGCATCTCCTGTCCCACACCCGAAGGCGCCTTTTACGTCTATCCCTCCATCGCCGGGCTGATCGGCAAGACCACGCCCGCCGGCAAGGTGATTGAAACGGACGAGGACTTCGCCACCGCCCTGCTGGAAGAGGCTGACGTGGCCGTGGTCTTTGGCGCCGCCTTCGGGCTGTCGCCCAACTTCCGCGTCAGCTACGCTACATCCGACGCAGCGCTGGAGACGGCCTGCAGCCGCATCCAGGCCTTCTGCGCCGCGCTGACGTAACGGGAGAAGAAGACATGAGCGCCGACCTGCCGGACTATTATTTCCGCGTCCGTGAGAACGGCGCTTTTGTCTTTCGCGTAGACACCGAGAACCGCCAGCGGCGGATTGAAATGGACCAGATCGCCGTTGTGAACATCCGCAACGGCGAGATCAAACCGCATGGCCAGCGCGAATTGTCCGAACAGGACATCGCCGAGATCAAGTCCTGGATGGAAGACCGCGCCGCCACAATTGCGGCCCGCGATACCGACGATATCCACCGCGCCATCGATCATCTGAACCTCACCGCGCATTGGGCCAACAGCCGGGCCACGGATGCGCAGCTGGAGGACGTCACCGACGCTTTGCTGCTGGCCATGCACGACCTGCGCGGCGTGCTGGTGCGCAAAAAGGCCGACCGGCTGATGAAGGACCGCGGCGGAGATTGACCTCCGGCCCGCTTGGGCGCTTCAGCCGCAAAACAGCGACCGGACCGCAAAAGACCGGAACCGGGGGTCCGCCCGACGGGGGGCCGGGTTGTCCCCGGCCGCCTGGCGCCTGGGCAACAGCGGGCTGCCCAGCACAAACCATCTGCGCTGCCATAACTGTTCCGCCGTGCCCGCCCCAGGCGCGCGCAACCCCAGCCGCCACCGCAAATGCAGGCTCCATCTTTCATTGCGGTCACCGCCCAGCCGGAACAGCTCCCCGGCTTCCTGCAGCGGGCGGGGCTCCGGCACCGGCCCGTCCAGACTGGCAACCTGGCAGATGTACTGTTCCTTGACCGCGGCCTGCAAATAGGCGCCGCTCTGCGTCAGGGTTATCTTGTGCCCGCCCTTGATCCCTGCCCCGCGGATGGCAAATTCCAGTGCATCCGGCAGCTTGAAAACCCGCGTTTCGGGGCCGAAAAGCCGCCCCTCGCCCTGCCAGCCGGATCCGCTGGCAAAATGCAGCACGAAACGGCCCGGCGGCACCAGCACTTTAAAGAACGCACCGCCTCTGAAATAGGCCGCCAGCGCCTCCTCCCCGCTCTCTTCATTGCTTAGCACCAGATAGTAATCCGCCCCCGGCGGGCTTTTCACCTGCAACGGAAAAACGGCCGGCAGCCCGGTTCTGTTCCACATCAGCCCGCTTCGGGGCCGCTCTGTCTCTGCCGCCGCTCCCGCCGCCAAGGCTATCAACGCCAGGCAGGCGAGCAAAACGCCCCTTAGAGACGCCGGAAAAACAGGACAGGGAACGGAGCTTGCCATAACAGGTGCCTCCTTGCCGCCGGTGGCAGTGTTTCCACCCAGCATATCACACCGCCAAAGCAGATGCAGCGACCGCGAAATACAACTACTGGATGATTATTTTCTCATCAACACAATCCCAATATCACATCTTAGTCGCTGCCGCCTGAGCAGCCCCGCACCCGCAGAACCTGCGGTGCAGCGGTACGTCCCGCTTTTGTTCTCAGTTGCAACAGGAATCCTTATGCAAAAACCCATTCTGCCTCTGGCCGCCGCCACTGTTTCCACCCTGCTTGCCGGGACCGCAACCCATGCTGTCGGCGCGGGTGCCGTTGCGGACAGTGCAATTGCCGAACAGCGCGCAACCCTGGCGGCCAAGACCAAGGGCGCCGGTTTCGGGCCCCAGTCACCGCGCGACATAGACGCCGCCGCTGGCAGCAACACGCGCAGCTTCGAGGCGGCGCCGGATTATGCGGAAATGAACCTGTGCAACATCCACTTTCACGAAAACGCCGAGCACCACGGCGGTGAATTCACTACTTTCGCCGGCAATGGCGACGGCCACGGCTATGGCACCGGCTACAAATACGACGGTGAGCTGACCGCCGCAGAACTGGCACCGCTCGACCATCCCATCGGCGCAACCGAACACGGCGGCCTGCAACCCGGTGACACGATCGAGGTGCATTACGTACACTCCACCGCCCAGGTGCAGCCCGGCCCGACCCTTGGGTCCTGCCTCAGCGATGCGATCAAAAACCCGCAGCTGCGGGTCGAAGCGCAGGTTTTTGTGCTGGTGAACGACGAAAATGCGCTCAACTTCGGCGCACTGGCCCATCTGGGCAAAGCAAACGGGCTGCATCAGGCCAGCAATATTCCCAGCGATACCGGCACCCCGGTGCAATATGCCGGCTCCACCACCGGCCCCGGCTATAACGAGGACGGCTCCCCCTTCCAGGTCTCCTGGAGTGTGCGCCCCAAGGTCGCCAAGGTGAACATTCATTCGGTTGGAAAGTGGCTGGAAGGCAATGTCTTTATGGAGGATCATGCCCACGGTGTTCGCAATCTGGTGACGAACCCGGATCTGCTGTCAGGCATCAGCCGCTAAGACCGCCGGCTCAACGGCGCTGAAGGCCTGCCCGCGCAGCCCCCCATGCAGGACAGGCCAGGGGCTTCGCGCTGCCCGCGCGAAGCCCCTCTTTTTACTTAGGCTGACAACCGGCCCGCGGCGGCTCAGGACGCCGTGGCGGCCGCCGCGTCTTTCATCGCATCGACGCCCTTCTTCCACAGATTGCCCTGCCACAGTTCCTCAAGGCCCGTTTCACCGCTGGCGCCCTTGCTGGTCAGATAGTCATAATAGGAGGTCGGCTTGTGCCCGGTGATGTTATAAAAATCCGGGCTGCAGCGGGTATAGAACCCATTGGTCAGATACTCGAAGAATTCGGCGCGAGTGCTGCCGAAATCGGCCTCGAACTGTTCCATGGACTGGGCGCGATAGGTGATCTCCTTGCCCATCGCGCGGCCCAGATCAGCGGCGATTTCCGCCATCGACTGCGGTGCCGGGCCGGTGATGTCATAAAACTTGTTGCCATGCCGCCCGGGGCCCTCGGCCAGCACCACCGCTGCAGCCTCGGCAATGTCGCGGGTGGCGACAAAAGAATTGCGCATATCCCCCAGCGGGTTGGAGAACCAGCCCTCGGCCTCGATGGTGCCGCAATCGGTCTTCAGCAGGTGGTTCATGAAGAAGTTGTTGCGCAGCGCGGTCACGTTCAGGCCTGCGTCGATCAGCGCTTTCTCGCCCCACCAGTAGTGCTGCAGCATCAGCGGAATGCCTGCGCCTGCGCGTGACGCATGGGTGGCGGCGTCATAATCGGCGGTATTGGTATCCGCCCCCATGCAGCTGACGCGCACCACATGTTTGATCTGATCCTTGCGGTCGCCCAGCGCTTTGGCAAAGTTCAGATGCCCCTCCAGCATCGGGTCCAGCGAAGCCGAATAAACCGCGGAAACACCGTCCAGCGCCGCTTCCCAGGTGGCCGGTTCCGACAGGTCGAACTTCACAACCTCATCAGCGCCCATCGCGGTCAGCTGCTCGGCCTTGGCCTCGCTGAAATAGCAGGCCCGGACGGTGAAGCCGCCTGCGGCGGCCAAACGCGCCACCAATTCGCGGCCGATACGGCCGGTGGCCGAGGTGATCAGAACAATGGGTTTGGACATGGCAGAATCTCCTGCTGCTGCGCACCGTCCAAACGGCGCGCGCATGTATTGCAAATCTGCGCAGACCCTACAGCAAACCTCCTGCGCCAAGCCTACGAAACCCGACGCAAAATATCATAGTTTCGCCAGACCTCAGACTGCCGTCACTCGGCGATGTCTTCCGCCCACAGCTCCGGCCTTTCCCGGATAAACCGTTCCATCAGCGCGATGCAGTCCGGGTCCCCGGCAATCACCACGTCAACGCCCCTGGAGCGCAGGAATTCCTCGTTGCCGCCAAAATTCTTGGTGTCGCCGATCACCACCCGCGGGATGCCGAACTGCACAATGGTGCCGCTGCACATCATGCAGGGCGACAGCGAGGTATACAGCACCGTGTCCCGGTAGCTTTTCTGCCGCCCCGCCTTGCGCAGCGCGTCCATCTCGCCATGAGCAATCGGATCGCCCTTCTGCACCCGCTGATTGCGGCCCTGCGCCACCACCTGGCCCTCCCGCGCCAGTACCGATCCGATCGGGCATCCGCCCTCGTCAAAGCCCGCCTTTGCTTCCTCATAGGCGATCCGCAGCAGGTGCCTGTCGTCGTCTGTCATCATGGGAAAAAGCCTCTTTTTGAATGAATACAATGCTCTTTCAGAAACCTGCCCGCGGGGCACAGGACGGTCAACCCCGCGCCGCCGCAGCACCCACCGTCTTGATCGACTGCTTCCAAAAGCGCGCCATCAGGAACAGGCCTGCAACGGACAGCCCCGCAATCAGCCCCACCCAGACGCCAACACCGCCCCACTCCAGCACAAAGCCAAAGACATAGGACGCCGGGATTCCAACCGCCCAATAGCTGAGCACGGCAATCACCATCGGCACGCCGGTATCCTGCACCCCGCGCAACAACCCCAATGCAATCGCCTGCATCCCGTCCATCAGCTGAAACAGCGCCGCTGCCGCCAACAGACCCGCACCGATCAGCAGAATTTCCGTCTTCTGCGGATCCGCCGGATCCAGGAACAGCGACATCAGCGGATCGGGAATGGCCAGGAACAGAGTGATCCCAACCACGGACACCACCAGCGACATCACCGTCACAACCTTGCCGCCGCGCGCCATGTGGTCCCGGTCGCTCCGCCCAAAGGCATTGCCCGCCCGGATCGTGGCCGCATTAGACAGCCCCAGATGCACCATGAACGTCAGCCCCGCCAGCGAGATCGCGATCCCGTGCGCCGCCAGCGGCACCGTGCCCAGCCAGCCCATCATCATCGCCGAGGCGGCAAACAGGCTGGTCTCAGCCAGGGTGGTCAGGCCGATCGGGGCGCCCATGCGGAACACCTGCCCCAGCATTTCCCAATCCGGGCGCTGGAAATTCTTCATCAGCTCATGCTCCGGCAGCACCTTCAGCGCATAGGCCAGCACCAGCGCAAAGGACACCCCGTTGGTCACCAGCGACGCAATCGCCGCCCCTGTGATCCCCAGCTCCGGCGCGCCCCAATTGCCAAAGATCAGAGCATAGTTCACCAGCGCGTTCAGCACGGCACCGAAAACAGACAGCCACAGCACGATCTGGGTGCGTTCCAGCGCCGCCAGATAGGATTTGGCAACCATATACAGCAGTGCCGGAAAAATGGCCCAGCCGGCAATCCGCAGATACTCTGCCGCCGCATGGGCAATATCCGCCTGCTGCCCCAGCATCAGCAGGATCGGTTCCGACCACCACAACAACGGCATCGCCGCCGCCCCATAGACCAGCGACAGCCACAGCCCCATGCGGGTCGAGCGCCGGATCTGCCGCTCTTCCCCGGCACCGGCCGCCGCCGCCACCATCGGCATCACCGCAAAGGCAAAACCGGATCCCAGCAGGAAAATGGAAAAGAAATAGGTCGCCCCCAGCGTCACCGCCGCCAGCGCCTCCACCCCGTACCAGCCCAGCATCACGGTGTCGGTCAGCCCGATTGCAAATTGCGCCACATGGCCGCCGATCAGCGGCAGCCCAAGGATGGCAATCGCCCTGGCATGGCCGCGCAGGGACATCTCGGTGTGTTTGGTCGCCAATGTGCTCATACAGCCAGCCTTAGGCTTGGGCGTTCCCCCCCGCAAGAGCGGAGTTTCCTTGCCCCTGCACAGGCCTATGGTGATAAACTGCACAGGCGGGTTTCCCGCCCGCTTGCCAGGAGCTCTATTGCGATGACCGACACCTTTGCCCAGCTGATCCCCGATGCCCGCGCCTTTCTGGCGGCGCTTTCGCAGAACAACAGCCGGGACTGGTTCACCGCGCAGAAGGACAGATATGAAGCCCAGCTGAAATCCCCCGCGCTGCGGCTGCTGGATGAAGTCTCCCAGGCCATCACCCGGCGCAACGGTGCCGAAGTTACCGGCAAATTGTTCCGCCCCCAGCGCGATGTGCGGTTTTCCAAGGACAAGACGCCCTACACCACCCATCTGCACCTGATGTGGACGCTGAACAGCAGCGGCTGCGCGCTGTTCTTCGGCGTGGCCCCGGAGTATTGCACCGCAGGCGGCGGCATTATGGGTTTCAGTAAGCCGCAGCTGCCGCGCTGGCGTGCTGCCATCGACGGCGCCTATGGCGACGAGATCGCAGCGCTGGCGGATATTCTGGCGCTCAAGGGCCACGCCGTCAAAGACCCCGAACTGAAACGCGTGCCCGCCCCCTATGGCAAGGCCCACCCGCACGGACACCTGCTGCAGCGCAAATCCCTGACTTTCTGGCACGAGATGACCCCGCGCGAGCAAACCGCCCCGATGCAGGCCCTGATGTCAGCCTATCTCACCCAGGAGCCGGTGTTTGCCCTGCTCGACAGCGCCCTGACCGCGTGATCCTTCAAAGCGCCCGCAGCATGATCTGACAGGCCAGCACCGCCACCACTGCGCCCGCGGCGATCTCCAGCACCGCCGCGGCCCGCAGCGCACCCGTCCCTTGCATCTGAGCCAGCGCGCCCTTGCGCAGGGTGACCGCTGCCGCCGCCACCGCCACAGTCACCGTTGCGGTGCCAAGCCCCATGGCAAAGGCCCCGGCAATCCCGGCCCACAGCACGCCCATGCTCCAGGTCAAAAGCAGCAGAAACACTGCCCCAGTGCAGGGCCGCAGCGCCACCGCGCCAATGATCGCCAGCGCATCGCGCAGCGACGCGGCATTGGCCGCCTCCTCCGCCGTGGGCCCGTGCCGGTGCCCGCAGGAGGCACAGACATCTTCATGCTCATGATGGTGGTGATGATGGTGCTCTCCCGCCCTGCCGGCCCGGCTGCCCAGCAGCCGCCGCGCGCCGCGCAGCAGCAGCCACAGCCCCACCAGAGCAATCAGCCCGTAGGACACCGGCGCCAGCACATCCTCGGCAGCACTGGTCAGCTGTTCCCGCCCCCAGTCCAGCAGCAGCAGCCCGCCCGCCACCAGCACCACCGCCGTCGCCGCCTGCGCCAGCGAAGACGCCAGCGCCAGCCCGGCCAGCCGCAGCAAGGGCACCGGCTTGGCCATGCCATAGCCGCCGATCACCAGCTTGCCATGCCCCGGCCCGGCGGCATGAAAAAAACCGTAGGCAAAACACAAAGCAAGCAGCGCCGTCAGCGCCCCGGGCTCGCCGGCCCGCAAAGCCCGCAGCCCCCGTGCCATCGCGGTCTGCGCCTCGCGCTGGCCTTCGCCCGCCCAGGCGGCAACAACACCGGCGCCGCCAAAGCCCCACAGCCAGGCTGCAAAAGCCGCAACAGCCAGCGCTGTAACTGCCAGAAAAGCCCGCATCTTACGCCCCGCAGCTCAGCTGCACAGTATCGGCAAAGGCTTCGCCGACCTGCGGATAAGCCGCCTCTGCCTGATCCGCGGGCATCGCATAGAGCAGCTCTTCAACTTTGGTATAGGCCGCATCCAGATCCGGCGGGGTGACACGCCCCTGGCAGCCGCCCGAAACCTCCAGCCCGCCGGTCAGGGTATAGGCCGTGTAATACGTTGGATCATAGGCCTTGATCATCACGCCGTCCGCGGCCTGCGGCTGCAGCAGAACGCGCCGGTGGCGGGTGGTGATGCGCCCTTCGGCAACCTCAGTGGACAGATGCTCCGGCGCCCCCAGCGCCAGCGCAACCCCTTCACGGGTCAGATAAGTGTCGCCCTGGAACCCGTCGGTCCAAACCATGTCAAAGCCTTGCAGCCCGGCCAGTTCCGCGGCTGTCAGCGCACCGTCGTAATCGCTGTCCAGCCCTTGATCCTCAAAAATCAGCAACGAGTAAAACTCGTCATAAGCCCAGGTGATCTCCACCGCCTGCAACTGCCCGGCGTCCGAAACAACAACCTTCAGAGCGGTGTCGACAAAGATATGCGGATGCGACCCGGCGCCCTGCGGCACCAGCAGCGCAAACGAAAGCAAGGGAACAAAACGTTTCATAACCACAGCTTTACGCCCCAATCCGCCCCCCCGCAACAGCCGCGCACCTCACCGGCAGGCTTCAGCCTGACCGCTTCTTTCTGGTCAGAAATACCTTGGGGTGAGGCCGGAAGGCCGAGGGGCAACGCCCCTTTTCTCTGCTTCAGCTTCACGCCTCCGGCCAGCCCCGCCCCCGCATCCGGCCGGGCGCATGGCAAACTGCCTAAACAGCCGCCTCCCGCGCCACTGCCGCAATTGCAGCCCGCACATCCGCCTCGCGGCTGCGGTGGTTGGTGATCGCGGCACGCAGCATCACCCGGCCCTGCGACCGGGTGGTGGAAAACACCGCCTCGCCGCTCTCCTGCAGGGTCTGGGCAATCCGCGCGTTCACCTCGGACTGCGCCTCAGGTTCCAGATCACTGCGGGCAGTAAACACACAGACATTCGACACCACCGGCGCCCCCAGCGCCATATCCGGCTGCGCCCCAACCTCTGCCGCCATGAATGCCGCCAGCGCGCAGTTCCCCGTAATGGCTTCCGAAAACGCCGCCTCGCCATAGGTTTCCAGCGCGGTCCAAACCTTCAGCGCCCGGTTGCCGCGGC
Organism: Leisingera sp. F5; assembly: GCF_001593695.1. NCBI lineage: Bacteria > Pseudomonadati > Pseudomonadota > Alphaproteobacteria > Rhodobacterales > Roseobacteraceae > Leisingera > Leisingera sp. F5. The sequence goes on from NZ_LUKH01000006.1 coordinate 83,009, forward strand.
TCAGGTCGATGCCGTAATCACAGAACCACGGCTCGCCGCCCGCCAGCCCGCGCTCGGCCCCCTCCAGATATGAAGGCCGCGCCGAAAACGCCGCCCGGTGCTCGTCTTCGTTGCGCAGCAGTGCCATGCCGCAGTCATAGCCCACATACATCCACTTGTGGAAATCCAGCGCGATGCTGTCGGCCCGTCTGATCCCGTCGGACAAGGACCGCCAAGGCTCCGCCGCAATCCGCGTCCAGGCGCCAAAGGCCCCGTCCACATGAAGCCACAGCCCCAGCCCCGCCGCCGCATCCGCCAGTGCATTCAGATCATCATAAAGCCCCAGATCCACCGATCCGGCGGTACCCACCACCAGAAACGGCAGCGCCCCGGCGGCCTTGTCCGCCTCAACCATCGCCGCCAAAGCCGCGCAGTCGATCTGTCCGCCAGCCAAGGGCACCTTGCGCAGGTTGTCCGAGCCGATGCCCAGCAGCTCCACCGCCTTCAGCGTCGCGTTATGCACGCCCTCGCCCGCATAGGCGGTCAGCCGCACGTCACCCTGACCGGATTTGCGCAAATCCTTCAGAACCCTCAGCCGCGCAGCCTGAAAGGCAATCACCGTCGCCTGCGAGGTGCCAGTCACCAGCAGCCCGCTGGCCCCTTCGGGCATCCCCATCTTTTGACGGGTCCAGTCGACAACGGCGCGCTCCATATAGTTCGCTCCGTGATCGCGCCCGCCCATATTAGCATTGACCGCCGCCGCCGCGACCGAAGCGATCAGGTCCGTCGCCAGCCCCGATCCCTGCACCCAGCCCCAGAACCGCGGATGGGTGTTGCCGCCATGATAGGGCAGCACGTCGCGGATGATCCGGTCCACCGCCGCTTCCGGCCCCTGCGCCTGCGCCGTCACCGCATAGCGCGCATCAATGTCGTCGGGCACCGGCTGCCAGGGATGCTCCGCGGCCTGTTGCATCTGGTCCAGCGCCGCCTCCAGCATCCGCTGCGCCTCCGCCCGGAACGCCACCCAATCCTGCGTCCTGATCCCCTTGTCAGCCACCCGCGCGCCCTCCTCATGCCATTCGCTGGCCGAGGTCTACCCCCCAGCCCCCTGCACCGCACGGAAAATATCGACGCACCCGGATTATCGGAACTTACCTTCGATGGTTTGAAAACTCACCCTGGCCCGCACAGTAACCAGAGCGTCCCTCTGCACCCGCTGCCGCCCGGGCCAAAGCGGGAGGGCGGTTTTTGCCCACCGGGGCCAAGCACTGCCCTGACCGCTCTTTTCCCTGACCCTGGAAAAACCCCAACCCGCCTTATCCACAGCCCCTTGCGCCCCTCTTCCACCCGGCCCCAACACCTGCCATAATGACTGCCAATCAACACCAAGGAAGAGCAGTTCCCGCATATGGCCGACGACCTCCTCAGCACGCCTGCAGCCGACACCTATGACGCCTCCTCGATCGAAGTTCTGGAAGGGCTTGAGCCGGTCCGCCAGCGCCCCGGCATGTATATCGGCGGCACCGATGAGCGCGCGCTGCATCACATGGTGGCCGAGATCCTCGACAACTCGATGGACGAGGCCGTCGCGGGCCATGCCAACCGCATCGAAGTCACCCTGAACGCGGATTATTCCGTCACCATCACCGACAACGGCCGCGGCATCCCGATCGACCCGCACCCCAAGTTCCCGGACAAATCCGCGCTTGAGGTGATCCTCTGCACCCTGCACGCGGGCGGCAAGTTTTCCGGCAAGGCCTACCAGACCTCCGGCGGCCTGCACGGCGTAGGCTCCTCGGTGGTGAACGCGCTGTCGGATTCGCTGGTGGTGCAAGTGGCCAAGAACAAGGAGCTTTTCGAACAGCGTTTCTCCCGCGGGTTGCCGCTGGGACCCGTTGAGAAAATCGGCGCCGCTCCCAACAAGCGCGGCACCTTCGTGACCTTCCACGCCGACGAGCAGATCTTCGGCCACCACCGGTTCAAGCCCAAGCGCCTGATGACCCTGGTACGCTCCAAGGCCTATCTGTTCTCCGGTGTCGAAATCCGCTGGAAAACCCATATCGACGACGGTGAAACCCCGGCCGAGGCCACCTTTCACTTCCCCGGGGGCCTGCGCGACTACCTGAGCGAAGTGCTGGGCAAATCCTCGGTCTACGCAGACGCGCCCTTTGCCGGCAAGGTTGAGTTCCGCGAGAAATTCAACGCGCCGGGTTACGTCGAATGGGCGATCAACTGGACGCCCTCGCGCGACGGTTTCACCCAATCCTACTGCAACACCGTCCCCACGCCCGAGGGCGGCACCCATGTCGCCGGCTTCTGGGCCGCCATCCTCAAGGGCATCAAGGCCTACGGCGATCTGGTCGGCAACAAGAAGGCCGGCAACATCACCCGCGACGACCTGATGGCCGGCGGCTGCGCGCTGATTTCCTGCTTCATCGCAGACCCCGCATTCGTGGGCCAGACCAAGGACCGCCTCTCGACCGAGTCCGCCTCGAAAATGGTGGAAAACTCGGTCCGCGACCATTTCGACAACTGGCTCGCCGCCGACACCAAATCGGCGGGCGCCATCCTCGATTTCCTGGTGCTGCGGGCCGAGGAACGCCTGCGCCGCAAGCAGGAGAAAGAGACCCAGCGCAAATCCGCCACCAAGAAGCTGCGCCTGCCGGGCAAGCTGACCGACTGCACCTCCAAAGACCGCTCCGGCACCGAACTGTTCATCGTCGAGGGCGACTCGGCCGGCGGCTCCGGCAAGGGCGCGCGCAACCGGGTCAATCAGGCGCTCTTGCCCTTGAAGGGCAAGATCCTGAACGTGCTGGGCGCTGCCTCCAACAAGATCGGCACCAACGCCGAAATCCGCGACCTGTGCGAGGCACTGGGCGTCGGCACCGGCACCAAGTTCAACCTCGACGATCTGCGCTATGACAAGATCATCATCATGACCGATGCGGACGTCGACGGCGCCCATATCGCCTCGCTGCTGATGACCTTCTTCTTCACCCAGATGCGCCCGCTGATCGACGGCGGCCACCTCTACCTCGCCTGCCCGCCGCTGTTCCGCCTGACGCAAGGAGCGAAGCGCGTCTACTGCCTGGACGAGGCCGAGCGCGACAGCTGGCTGGAAAAAGGCCTCGGCGGCAAGGGCAAGATTGATGTGAGCCGCTTCAAGGGTCTTGGCGAAATGGACGCCAAGGACCTGAAGGAGACCACCATGGACCCCACCACCCGCAAGCTGATCCGCGTCACCATCGACGAGGACGAACCCGGCGAGACCGGCGAGCTGGTCGAACAGCTGATGGGCAAGAAACCCGAACTGCGCTACCAGTATATTCAGGAGAACGCGAAGTTCGTGGAGGAGCTGGATGTTTGAGGGGGGGCTCCCCCTCAATTACTCTGACCACTGCCACTCTCTGTGGTCCAGAATGCCCTGAGGTCTCCACAGATACGTTTTTTTCACGCCCAGTTTCGCGCTCCACGTCGCAGCCGCTCCAGAGCCGTTGTCAACTTGATACTCAGGTTTGTCCCGCACGACAATTTCAACCTGCTTTTCTCGAAAATACCGACTGATCAAACTATTCAGATGAAGGTCTTCTCCGCCGTAGCCAAGCAAAACAACGCCATCGGATTCCGCCATCGCCGTTTCAAGTGCAACCCAAAAAGCGCGCAGCAATGGGCTTGAGGCGATAACAGCTGCCTTATGAGCAACATGCGTTAATACCAGATGGGTAGACGAATGGCCGATTAAGGTATTAACACCAGCCAAGTTTGTCTTCCTAATGGCGCCTTGGTCATCGGTATAGTACAAAGGGCTACCATGAAGGTGTAAGTAAAAACCTTGGCTCGCGGGGCGAAAGCGCTCCAGATTTTCTTCGGCAAACTGGTGCTGAAACCCATCAATAAGATGATGCCTCGGTGCAAAAAGATCACTTCCAATAAATGAACGGTATAGAAGCTCATCATAATTTAGCGTTGCGATATGGCTTCCAGTACCAATTACGCTTTCAATCAAAGACGTTACAAACTCATTTGGGAGAGCGTGCTCAAGTTGATGAAAATAGGTCGCTGCACGGTGAATATAACTCCTAATCGCACTAGGAAAAATTCTTCCAGTATTGTTTAGCCAACCTACGCCTCCGGCGACTTCTACTTTTGAAATTTCATCACACGCCGCAAGAACACGCTGCAACTTGTCCAATTGGTCCTCACCTTGGGGAGCAACTAAAACATCATTCTCAATTACATCTTCTGGTAGGCACTGATGGATCAACTGCTTTTGTTCGACTGAAAGAACCACATTGTCATCCCATGCTGTTTGCAGGGCCTTAGACAAACTGTAATCTTCGTTGGACAACGCCCGCCCGAGCCCGTTCCCAAAAACGTATAACTTCCTCAATTCTAGCCCTTTCCCGTCAGCGTTTTGAGTGTGAATACAATCATTCGCTGATTACCTCTGCATTCATTCCCCCGTCAAGGCCCGCGCCTGACCTTGGGAGGGCGCGAATGCGCCTTCGTCATGCTGAAAGCATGCCTCCGGTATGACGGGAAGGTCAGGCGCAAGCCGTGCGGCTATCGCCCCACGTCCCAAAGGGGCACACCGCCCCCCCTTTCACCTTTGCCAAATACTCCCGCCCCCTGCCCGGCAGGCGGCTTTGCCGCCGAGAGGGGAGGCATCCAACATCAGCGGCAAGCGCCCCGGTCAAGGGCGTTGCGCCAAACCCCGATCCACCGCACGCCCCGCTTGCGCGCCCTTAACCCGGGCCTGCCATACTCCAATCCGTCGCGGCAAACCGGTGCGGACTGACACCCCGCACCACCAGGAGATACGGGAGCCCCACCACCACCTCCTTCATTGGGTGCAGGGGTTCTCCGCAGACCGAGAGCTTTCGAGCGGACATGGGGGCTTGCGACCCCCTGCCCGGCCCTCCGCCTCCGGCCCATCCGGGTCCTTGGCGGCGCCGCCACCTCTACCCCAGCCTGCACGGCACGGCCGCACATCAAAACGGCCCCCCGGCCCCAAACAGCCAGCCACCCGGACGGAGACCCCCTCCCGCCCGGCCAGACCCGCGTCCCGGTGACAGCTTCGTGAGGGCTGTTGCCTGAAACCGCTTTCCCTTCTTATGGTTAGGCCAGCCACTCACATCAGGGAAACAGCCATGGCCTTTATCGCGGACAACCAGCTGCCCCTGCTGATCCTGTTCTTCCTCACCGGCTTCATCGGCACCGCCTTCCTGTTCCGCAAACCGGCAGGCCACCGCGCCTGGAAACTGGCGGACCTCGTGTGGGTGGTCCTTGGCGGTTTTGGCGCGCTGGTCGCCGTCATTTCCGGCATCTACGCCGCCGACAGCTCCAAACTCGAACGCCAGATCGACATCGCCTATGCCGCAACGGCGGCCTTCGACCGCGACGCCGCCCGCTTCCGCCTGCGGTTCTGCGACCCCGCCTATGACGCCGACATCGCAGTCCTTTGCGAAAAGGTCGAATTTCTCTCCGCCTCCACCGCGGGCAACGCCGAACTGCCACTGTTCATCGCGGTCACAGATGAGGTCGCACCGCTGCAGGGCCTCAGCTTCCTGTTCGGCACCTCCCGCACCGGGATGGACGAGATGAAGGACATGGAGGCCCAGGCCAGCGCCTTCGACCCTGAGGCGTTTCTGGTCTTCACCGCGCTCGACGACCCCGCGCAAAGAGCGGTCGACAACATGCGCCGCAAGGTGCCCGCTATTGCCGGCGATTTCCTGATCATCGCGCGGGCCTATGACGATCTGGTCGCCCATGTCGCAAAGCTCAAGGACGAATGGGAATACCTGCAGGACAACGCCCATATCCTGGTGCTGCAGATCATCGCGCTCTGCCTTGTCAGCTTTGCCGCCCCCTTCCGCCTCGGCAAATCCATTGTCGAGCTGCGCCGGCCCCGCTAACCTGAACCGACGCCAAAAGGACCCGCCATGCGCAGCTTTGACGAGATCCACGCCATTTCCGCAGACCGCCACGGCGGCCCCGCGGCGCTGGAGGAGAAACTCACCAAACCCGACCCCAAGACGGCGGATCTGCCGGAGGACCGCTGGCTCTCGGTGATGACAAAATGCATCTTTCAGGCAGGCTTCAACTGGAAAGTGATCGAGGCCAAATGGGACGGCTTCGAGGAGGTCTTCCACGGCTTCGATCCCGGCCCCTGCGCCTTTATGCCGGAGGATGAGTTCGACCGGATCCTCAGCGACACCCGCGTGGTCCGCAATGGCGCCAAGCTTGCCACCGTGCGCGAAAACGCCGCCTTTCTGATGGAGCTGCGTGACGAGGGCGGCGCGGGCCAGGTGCTTGGCGGCTGGCCCTCTGCCGACTATACCGGGCTTCTGGAAATGCTCAAAAAACGCGGCGCCCGCCTGGGCGGCAACACCGGCCAATACGCCATGCGCTTTGCCGGCCGCGACAGTTTCATCCTGTCCCGGGACGTCACCGCCCGCCTGATCGCCGAAGGGGTGATCGACAAGCCCGCAACCTCCAAAACCGCCATGAAAGCGGTGCAAGCCGCCTTCAACACCTGGATGGAGCAATCGGGCCGCACGTTGACCGAAATCAGCCGCGTGCTGGCAATGAGCTGCTGACCGGATGGCAATGCAGACATGATCCGCGTCCTGCTTCTTGCCCTGCTGGCTCTCTCCGCCTGCGGCCGTCCGCTGACAGAGACCGAGCGCGCCTATCTGGCCGGGCTGCACGGGTCCAGCCTGAACGCCGGCAAGGTCCGCATTGTAAAGGGCGCACCGGTTGCCGCCATCACCTTCCGCCGCACACAGCGCCCGCGCGTCACCTGCCGCGAGCGCATCCTGCCGCCTGTCACGGACGAGGTCGTCACCTCCTCTCCCGCTGCCGTCGCGCTGTTCAACCGCATCTTCTTTGTCCGGGCCTGGTACACGGAGAACTACCTGCCGGACTACCCGGACAAGCTGCACCTGGTCGAGGCGATGCTGCTGGCGCATGAGGCGACCCATGTCTGGCAGTGGCAGAACCGCAAGCGCACCGGCTACCACCCGCTGCGCGCGGCTGCCGAACATGGCGGCCGCCGCGATCCCTATCTGTTCGACCTGGAAGGCGAGCCGGATTTCCTCACTTATGGCTTTGAGCAGCAAGGCGCCATCATCGAAGAATACGTCTGCTGCCGCGCCCTGGCCCCGCAGGCGGCGCGAACCCGCCGGCTGCACGGGATGCTGGCGGCCGCCATGCCGGTCAGCGCCCTGCCGCAAAACCGCGAAAGTGATGTCTACTTGCCTTGGAAAGACGCTGAACTGCGCGGCATCTGCGACTGACCCGCCGTTTTCATGCAATGAAAACGGCCCTGAAAAATCAATTTTTCAGAGCCGGGATCCGCGCCGGATTCCGGCGCCGCAACGTAGCACTTGTCCCCGCGGGCCGAATGCGTCCAGAACAGCCCTGCAACCATGAAAGGCACAGGCCCATGACACAATACGCCCTCATCATGCTGGCCGCCGGCCTTGGCATCCCGGTGCTGGCAGCCCTGAATGCGGCCTTAGGCAAGCTGATCGGCTCCCCGGCCTCAGCCGCTGTTGTACTGTTCCTGATTGCGCTGATTTCGACGCTTATCTATTGCCTGATCGCCGGACCGCAGGCCTTGGCAAAAATCCCGGCGGCACCGAAACACCTGCTTTTGGCGGGTGTTCTGGTGGCTTTTTACGTTCTGTCCATCACCCATGTGGCGCCGCATTTCGGCGTTGGCAATGCGGTGTTCTTTGTGCTGATCGGCCAGCTGATCTCGGCTGCACTAATCGACCATTTCGGCTGGTTCGGCGCCCAGGTCAGCCCGCTGACCTTGACACGCGCGGCAGGCATTTCGGTGATGGCGCTAGGGGTCTGGATCACCCAGATCGCGTGACGCCGGCAGGGGCGGTGCGGAAACTTTCGCTATATCCGCACAGCACTGCAACGGCAGGCCGCTGCCTGCCCCTACCCCTTCTTGCCGACGATCCGGATTGTGCCTTCCACCTGCGCACCGCTTTCGGTGGCCATGCTCTGGGCAGACACATCCGCCTTCACTTGCGAACTTGCCGCCAGCCGCAAGTCCTCGCACTGGATCTTGCCGCTGTAACTGCCCTCAACGGTCACAGATTGCGCGCTCAGCGCGCCGTCAACCGTGCCGCCCTGATGCACTGTCACCGCCTGCGCCGAGAGATCGCCGACCACCCGGCCCCGGACCTCGACACTGCCTTTGCTGGAGGTGATGTTGCCCTCAACAGTCACATCTTTTTCGATTACGGAGTTCACCACGTCTCAGCCCTTTCTGCGCATTCCCGGCCAGCCTAACCTGCCGGGCCCGGTTTGAACACCTGATAGCAAACCGCCGCCCCCGGCCATAGCCCGGGCCTGATGCCCCCGGCAAACTTCCGCCTGCCGCCGCTTGCTGCCGTTCTCCACCGCCTTCATCTTTTTGCAAATACTCTCGCCGAAGGCCTTGCGCCGCAAAGGCGCAATTTGCTCACATCGCCACCAGCAGCCCGTCCTGCAGCTTCACCTTTCGGTCCATCCGCGCGGCCAATTCCAGATTGTGGGTGGCAATCAGCGCCGACAGACCGGTGCCGCGCACCAATTCCATCAGCGCCGCAAACACCTGGTCAGCGGTGCCGGGGTCCAGGTTCCCGGTCGGCTCATCCGCCAGCAGCACCCGCGGCGCATTGGCCAGCGCGCGGCAAAACGCAACCCGCTGCTGCTCGCCGCCGGACAAGGCCGCAGGGCGGTGATCGGCCCGGCCAGCGAGGCCCACAGTGCCCAGCAGATCCGCCGCCCGCACCGCTGCCGCCTTTTGCGAAGCGCCATTGGCCAGCTGCGGCAGCACAATGTTTTCCAGCGCCGTGAACTCGGGCAGCAGATGGTGAAACTGGTAGACAAACCCCACCTCCTGGCGCCGGACCCGGGTGCGGCGGCGCTCCCCCTTGCGGGTGATATCCTCGCCCGCAATCCGCACCTCGCCCGCGTCCGGCGTATCCAGCAGGCCCGCGATATGCAGCAGCGTCGACTTGCCCGCGCCCGACGGCGCCACCAGCGCCACAACCTCACCCGCCTGCAAGGTAAGATCGGCACCGCGCAGAACATTCACCTGGCCGGGCGTGCCCTGCAGATAGGACTTGCTGATCCCCGTCAGCTCCAGCGTGATCTCACTCATAGCGCAGCGCCTCCACCGGGTTCAGCCGCGCCGCGCGGCGGGCCGGGAAAATGGTCACAAAAAACGACAGCCCCAGCGACAGGCCAACGGCCGACAGCACATCGCCTGGCCGCAGCTCGGCCGGCAGCGCATAGATGCCGCGGATCGACGGATCCCAGACGCCGCCGCCCATCAGATAGTTCACGAACGAAAAGATCGGATCGATGTACAGCGCAAACAGGCACCCCAGCAGCACGCCGAACAGCGTGCCCAGCACCCCGGTAAAGGCGCCGCAAATGAAAAACACCCGCATCACCGATCCTTCACTCAGGCCGATGGTGCGCAGGATGCCGATGTCGCGGCCCTTGTTTTTGACCAGCATGATCAGACCCGAGACGATGTTCATCGCCGCAATCAGCACCAGGATCGACAGGATGATGAACATCACATTGTCCTCGACCTCCAGCGCCCGCAGGAACCCGCCCGAGGCATCCCGCCAGGTCCACACGCCTGCGGTGCCGCCTGCGGCCCCCAGAATTGCAGCCGCCATGGCATCAACCTCTTCCGGGTCCTCCACCATCACCTCGATCTCATCCGCCACGCCCTCGCGGTTGAAGAACCCCTGCGCCTCGGCAAAGGGCAGATAAACGCGGGTGCGGTCGATGTCCCAGCGCCCGGCGGTGAAGACATAGACCACCTCATAGGCGTTGACCCGCGGGCTGGTGCCAAAGGCGGTCTTGACCCCGTTGGGGGAGATCAGCTTGATCTTATCACCCACGCTCACCCCCAATTCGCGGGCCACGCCGGAACCGATGGCGATGCCGTCCTCAAAACGCGCCAGGTCTCCCACGGCTTCCTCGCTTTGGGCGACACCGGGGATGCCTTGAATATCAGCCGCTGAGATGCCGAACACCTCGACACCTGCATTGCGCTGGCGCCGGTTGGCCATCACCTGCCCTTTGATCAGGGGGGCGGCCCGGGTAACGCCGGGCACCGCGGCCACCGTTTCAGCCAGCGCTTGATAGTCTTTCAGCGAACGGTCCAGCACTCCGGCCTCGGTCACCTCGCCATAGGAATAGAGCGTCACATGCGCGTTGGCGCCCAGAATGGTGCCGACAAATTCCGACCGGAAGCCCGACCGCACTGCCAGCGTGGCAATCAGAGCAAACACCGCCAGAGTGATGCCGATGAGGCTGATCCAGGTCATCACGCTGACCCCGCCTTCGGCCTTGCGGGCCCGCAAGTACCGCCAGGCGATGATCCATTCAAATCGTGAAAACGGCGGAGGTGTCGTGGCCATATGCTGTCCTGCCCGGAAATTTTGCTGCAACCTGTGCTGCCGGGCGCCCGGGGTCAAGGTGTGGTTGCCGGTCCGGCCCTTTTTCCGCTGCTGCTGGCGCCGCCGGGCTTGCCGCAGCTTCGCCTGCCGGACGGCGCCGCACGGCGCCCTGCGTTGCGCCCTCGGGCGGCAGACAATTTTCTTGCAAGAAAATTGGCCGGAATTTTCAAAAATTCCGGCAACGCTGCGCCCCGCAGAAACCTTAGCTCCGGCAACGGAACCCCCTCCCGCCATTAACCCAAATGACCTTCGCGTGACCTCACGGCAAGGTCGCCTCCAGTTGAACTTCCGTGAAGGGCGCAAAGCTATGCGAACAGAATTTCCCGCCCCAGGGTGCCCTCACGTCATTTCAATTTGAGGACACCCCATGACTGATATCCGCATTGTTGCCACCAACACCTCTGCCCAGGGCGGCACCTTTCTGACGCCGTTCTGGTTTGCCGCCCATGACGGCAGCTTTGACCTCTACAACCGGAACGAAGCCGCCTCGGCCGGGCTGGAGGCGCTGGCCGAGGACGGCAACTTTGCCCCCATCAACGCCGAGGTGGAGGCGCTGGACAGTGATGCCGTGACCGGTGCGGTGCTGGGCGCAGGCGGCCCGCTGGCCACCGGCGAAACCGGCGTGGCAGAGATCAGCATCGACGGCGCCTCCAACGGCTACATCTCTCTGGCAGCGATGCTGCTGCCGTCCAACGATGCATTCGTCGGCACCGGCCAGGGGGTGCAGCTGTTCGACGCGGACGGCAATTTCCTGGGCGCCCAGGACATTACTTTTGACGGCAGCAGCGTGCTGGATGCGGGCACCGAGGAAAACACCGAAGAAGACGCCGCCTTCCTGAACCAGACCGCGCCGGACACCGGCGTGGACGAAAACGGTGTGGTCACCCTGCATGAGGGCTTCCTGCCGGAGGGCGAAGGCCGCATCCTGGGCGGCACCAACGCAGCCGGCGCCTTTATCGACCCCGAGACCGCTGACTTTACCCGCCCTGGTGCCCGGATTGCGGATATCCACATCAATGAGTACCGCGAGACCGAAGGCACCGAAGGTTTTGATTTCATCCGCGGCTCCTCAGCTGACGATCTGGTCAGCGCAGGCGGCGGCCGCGATATCCTGCTGGGCCGCGGCGGCTGGGACGAGCTGGACGGCGGTGCGGGCCGCGATGTGCTGTTTGGCGGCCGCGGCAACGACACGCTGGACGGCGGCACCGGGCGGGACGTGCTGAAAGGCGGGCGCGGCAATGACACGTTCATCTTCGAAGACGGTGACGGGCGCGACCGAATTCTGCGGTTCAACGCCGAAGACGACCTGATCTCACTGGATGTTGACGGGGTTGAGAGCTTTGAGGATCTGGCTGGTTTTGCCCGCAGCCGCGGCGCAAACACTGTGCTGAATTTCGGTGATGGCGATGCGCTGGTTCTGCGCGGCGTGGAGTTTGACGACCTGAGCGCCGCCAATTTCGATATCCTTTGAACAGAGGCCTTGAGCAAAGCCCCCGCCCGCAGGCGGGGGCACAAATCTTTTGCAGAAAAGATTTACCAAGAGTTTGTCAAACCTCTTGGTCCCAGGCCGTCTGGCGGCAGGCAGGCAGGCGGAGCCGCGCAGGTTCATGCCGGATTTGGATATTGCCTTGCGTCCTCCTGCCTGCAGGCTTTAACGGGCTGCTTGCCGCCTCTCAAGAAACCGGGGACAACATGGACAAGTATTTCAAACGCGCGCTGCCGTATCCATCGCTGCGGAGTGTGATAACCGCCGGTTTGGGCGCCTTCCTGGCAATTGCTGCACTTTCCCTGCTTACGGCCCACGCCAATCTGCTGCTGCTGATCGCCCCCTTCGGTGCCAGCTGCGTGCTGCTGTTCTCAGTGCCGCAAAGCCCGTTGTCGCAACCTGCAAATGTGGTCGGCGGCCACTTGCTGGCCACTGCTATCAGTCTTGGCCTTAATACCGTACTGCCGGAAACCTGGTGGGCGCTGGCGCTGGCCGTGGGGCTGGCAATTGCAGTGATGGCAGCGCTGCGGCTGACGCATCCGCCTGCAGGCGCTGATCCGCTGGTGGTTTTTGCAGCCGATCCCGGACTTTCTTTCCTGCTGTTTCCGGTGCTGGCCGGCGCGGTGGCCCTGGTCGCCATCGCCGCGCTGTTCCACCGCCTGGCCGGGCATGAGTATCCGTTGAAACACAGCTAATCACGCCAGCCTGAAAATCGCCTAGAGAATAACCCCGCCGGGCAGCGCCGGCGGGGTTATTCTTTTCCAATCTCTGGCCCGGATCAGAAACCGCGTCCGGTCGGGTGTTTTTTGTAGACTGCAACCACCTTCTTAACGGCCTCTTCCGGCGACAGCTCCTCGCTCTCGCCAGTCCGGCGCGAGGTCAGCTCCACCACGCCGTTCTTCAGCCCGCGCGGGCCGACGGTGATGCGCCACGGCAGGCCGATCAGGTCCATGGTGGCAAACTTGCCCCCTGCCCGTTCCTTGCGGTCATCATAGAGCGGATCCAGCCCGGCCGCGGTCAGCGCAGCGTAAAGCTGGTTGCAGGCTGCATCGGCCTCGTCGTCGCCCTGCTTAAGGTTGACGATACCGCAGTGGAACGGGGTGACGCCCTCAGGCCAGATAATGCCCTTGTCGTCATGGCTGGCTTCGATGATGGCGCCCAGCAGACGTGACACGCCAATGCCGTGGGACCCCATGTGGACCGGAACGGGTTTGCCATCCGGGCCCTGCACGGTTGCGCCCATCGCATCGGAATATTTGGTGCCGAAGTAGAAGATCTGCCCCACTTCGATGCCGCGGGCCACCCGGCGGCGCTCCTCGGGGATCTGGTTGAACAGGGCTTCGTCATGGGTCTCGTCGGTGCGGGCGTATTTGGAGGTGAACTCCTCCAGCACGCCCTGGCACTGCTCAACACTGTCATAGTCGATCTCGCGGTCCCCGAAGGTCAGATCGGTGACGGCGCTGTCATAGAACACCTCCGACTCGCCGGTATCGGCCAGCACCAGGAATTCATGGGTGTCATCGCCGCCAATGGGGCCGGAGTCAGCCCGCATCGGGATCGCCTGCAGCCCCATGCGCTCATAGGTGCGCAGGTAGCTGACAAGGTGGCGGTTGTAGGCGTGCAGCGCGTCTTCCTTGGTCAGGTCGAAGTTGTAGCCGTCCTTCATGTAGAATTCGCGGCCGCGCATCACGCCAAAGCGCGGGCGGATCTCGTCGCGGAATTTCCACTGGATCTGGTACATGGTCAGCGGCAGGTCCTTGTAGCTGCTGACATGGGCGCGGAAGATGTCGGTGATCAGCTCTTCCGCCGTTGGGGTGAACAGCATGTCGCGGTCATGCCGGTCCTTCATGCGCAGCATTTCCTGGCCATAGGCCTCATAGCGGCCGCTCTCGCGCCACAGGTCGGCGGACTGCATGGTCGGCATCTGCATCGGAATATGGCCCGCGCGGATCTGTTCGTCATGGACGATGCTTTCGATCTTCTTCAGCACCTTGAAGCCCAAGGGCAGCCAGGAATAGATCCCGGCGGAGGATTGCTTGATCATCCCGGCGCGCAGCATCAGCCGGTGGCTGACAATCTGGGCTTCCGAGGGGTTCTCTTTCAGAACCGGCAGAAAATAGCGGGACAGGCGCATCTTGGCTCCATCGGTGATGTGGGTTCGAGTTCCCGCCCGGTTTAGTGGGTGATGGGGGTGCGGGCAAGTGGGGAGAACTGAGCTTTCGAATTGGAGAAGTTACGCCAGCCAGTCTGCATCGTACGAGGAAAATCGCTGGCCACGACTTCTTGAGCTTTTCTGGGCGGGTATAGCTGCAGTGCAAACCACGGTTTAACGTTTGATTTGGTACGCTGTGTAACCCCAAATGCAAAAAAGAACGATAACTGCGAAGGCAGGATCTACGAACCCTAAGGTGACTTCCGAAGGGAGGTTTTCCCTTACCAAGTTTGCAAGAAAATTATCACCTTCCAGAACCACACCAATGGCTGCAAAACCGCCAAGAAACAGCGTTGCAAAGCCTGCATCCTGAAGTGACTTCATATCTTTAGGAGAGAGCTTATGGGGAAGAAATCTCTCCACAAGCTGCAGGACTTTTTCGCCGAACCGATCTGAGAGCCTAGTCAATTGACACCTTTCCTCCAGAAACTCAAATTCCGCAATGTAACATATTCTGCGTGCAGTCAAACTAGGAGATTGGGCGAAGCAGAAACCGCCCCCAACCTTGATGCCAAGGTGCCATTTCTCCCCGCTGGACGCGCAAGAGGCAAACACTCGTGCCCTCACGCTCCCAAAGTAACTGCGGGCGCCCAAACGCCCGCAGAAGTTTCACTTACGCTTTGACGTAGCCTACATCTTCGCCCGCTCAGCCCGCAGCGCCAGCCACAGGCAGTAGCACATGATCAGCACCACCAGCGTGAACGGGATGCCGGTCGAGACCGCAGCACCTTGCAGCGCCGACAGGCCGCCGCCGAGCAGCAAGGCAATCGCCACCAGACCCTCCAGCGTGCACCAGAACACCCGCTGGATCACCGGCGCATCCATTTTGCCGCCTGCGGTGATGGTATCGATCACCAGTGAACCGGAGTCCGATGAGGTCACAAAGAAGATCACGATCAGCACCAGCGAGACTGGAGCCACGATGGAATAGAGCGGCAGCTCCTTCAGGAAGCCGAACAGCGCGCCCTCGGGTTTGTAGCTGTCGATCACCGTGGCCTTGACGCCTTCGGCGCCGCCTGCGTTCAACATGTCGATGGCGCCACCGCCAAAGGTCGACATCCACAGCGCGCAGACCGCGGTGGGCGCGATCAGCGCGCACAGCACGAATTCGCGCACCGTGCGGCCCTTGGAGATGCGGGCGATGAACATGCCGACAAAGGGCGACCAGGCGATCCACCAGGCCCAGTAGAAGGTAGTCCAGCCGTGGAAGTAACTTGTGTCCTCACGCCCGAACGGGTTTGAGAGCGCCGGAAGCAGCAGCACGTAATCCACCATCACGTTGAAATAGCGGGAAATTGCAGCGCCGATCCCCGTCACCAGAATGACAAAGATGAACAGTCCGACCGCCATCACCATATTGATCTCCGACAGGCGTTTGACGCCGGCATCCATGCCCATAAGCACTGAGCCCAGCGCAATTGCGGTGATGCCGATGATCAAGAGGACAACAACCGTCGGGGACGGCTCGATGCCGAAGACCTCATAGAGGCCGGCCGCAACCTGCTGCGCGCCAAGACCCAGCGAGGTGGTCAGCCCGAACAGGGTGGCAAAGACCGCCAGCGTGTCGATGGCGTGGCCCCACCAGCCCCAGACCCGTTCGCCCAGGATCGGATAGAAGGCCGAGCGCAGGGTCAGCGGCAGGCCGAGGTTGTAGCAGAAGATCGCCAGCGACAGGCCAACCGCGGCATAGACCGCCCAGCCCTCAAGACCCCAATGGTGAATGGTGCCGACAATGCCGATGTATTCATTGCCCGGCTGGGTGATGTCGATGTTCAGAGGCCGGGCGGCCCCGCCTTCGGAGAAGTTGTAATAAACCGGTTCCAGCACGCCGAAGAACAACAGGCCGATGCCGATGCCGGCCGCGAACATCATCGCAATCCAGCCGGCGTAGGAATAGTCCGGCGTCGCATCCTGGCCGCCGATCCGGACCGAACCGACCGGCAGCACGATCAGCGCCAGGCAGAACAAGGTGATGGCATCCACCGACAAGACCAGGAACCAGTCGAAGGTGCTGGTGAGCCAGGGCCGGAGCCAGCCGAAAAAGGCCGCCGCGGCTTCCTGATTGGCCAGCGCAATCAGCACAAAAGCCGCGATCAGAACACTTGAGATCAGGAAGACAGGGTTATGGATATCCAGACCGAACGGCCGGATGTTGTCCTGTCCCAGTTCATGTTCCGTCTCGAAGTCCCAGACCCTCGGGTCGGGATCGAGCATTTTCTTTGTCTCTGGCATGACGCCTCCCCTTATACTCGTCAACTATCCCGCAAGTGTCGCATTAAATGCCGGAATTACCTAATCCGGCGTCCAAGCCTGCCATGGCAGCAGGCGGCAGATCGCGCAGAGGGACCGGTTCCGCTTGCCCGCGCAGATGTCGTTTTTGCGGCATCATGGCGTAAAAGAACTTGAACCGTCGTTCAAGATTCGAAATTGTTACCGGAAACATCGCCCTCAGCAGGGACAAGGGAGAGACAGACGTGGCCAAGACCATTACCGAGCCGGCACGCGAGATTCCGGTCATTCATGAAACCGAAGTGCTGGTGGTGGGCTCCGGCCCCGGCGGGCTGGCGGCGGCGCTGGCGGCGGCGCGGGCGGGGGTGGAGGTTACGCTGCTCGACCGCTTCGGCTGTTTCGGCGGCAATATCACCGCCGTGGGGGTCGAGGGTTTTGCCTGGTACCGGCACAAGGAGACGGTGGAGGCCGGCGGCATCGGCTGGGAGTTCGAGGAGCGCGCCAAGGCGATGGGCGCCGCAGTGCCCGAAAGCCAATCGCTGTCTTATGAGCTGGACAGCGAGGGGTTCAAGCTGGTTGCCGACAGGCTGGTCGAGGAGGCCGGCATCCACCCGATGCTGCACCGGGTCTTCGTGGCGCCGATCCGCGAGGGCAGCCGGATCACCGGTGTTATTGCCGAGAGCAAGGCAGGCCGCGAGGCCATTCTGGCAAAACGGGTGATCGACGCCACCGGTGACGCCGACATTGCCCATATGATGGGCGCGCCTTGCGTGAAAACCCCGGTGGAGCAGATGCAGGCAGCCTCCGTCATGTTCCACATTGCCGGCGTCGACAAGAAGAAGTTCATGGAAGGTGTCAAAGCCGATCCGCAGACCTATGCCAACTGGTCGACCGGCGAATGGCAGGTGGAGACCTCAGGGAAAGAGGACGATATGTACTCTCCTTTCCTGGCAAAACCCTTTGGCCAGGCGATCCGCGACGGGGTGATCCCGGCGCATCTCAATACCATCGGCGGCACCTGGGGCGCGGTGCATGACTCGGGCGAGATGACCTATATGAACCTGGTGCATCTGGCCGGGATCGACGGCACTGATCCGGACAGTATGACCAAGGGCGAGATTGAGGGCCGCAAACAGGCGATGCACGCGATTGACGCCCTGCGCGCCTATACGCCGGGCTGCGAAGGCGCGCGGCTGCGCAACTTCGGCATGACCATCGGCATCCGCGACACCCGCAAGATCGACGCCCATCACAACATCACCGAGGACGAGACACGGCATCAGGGCCGGTTCGAGGACACCATCGGCATCTACCCGGAGTTCATCGACGGCTACGGGGTGCTGATCCTGCCGACCACCGGGCGTTACATGCAGATCCCCTATCGCGCAATGCTGCCCAAGGGCGTCGAGGGCCTGCTGGTCACCGGCCGGGCGATTGGTGGAGACAAGATCGCCCATGCCGCCACCCGCAACATGGCCTGCTGCGCCGTGGCCGGGCAAGGTGCCGGGATTGCTGCCGCACTGTCGGTCAAGGCGGGCTGCGACTTCGGCGCGGTGAACATCACGGACGTGCAAGCCGAGCTGAAACGCCAGGGCGTGAGGTACTTGTGACGCAGGCCATTCCCACCATCGACATCTCGCCCCTGTGCGAGGCGGATCACCCGCAGCGGCACGAGACCATCCGCGCCATTCAGACAGCGGCAGAGGATATCGGGTTCCTGTCGGTCACCGGCACCGGCGTGGCGCCGGAAACCGTGGAGGACGTGCGCGCAGCGGTACGGGCAATCTTTGCCGTGGAAGAAAACTCCAAATGGGATCAGTCGATTACCCGGGAGAATTACCGTGGCTACATCCCGATGGGCTTCTTCACACCGAACGACGGGTCTGGAACCGCAGACAAATACGAGGGTTACAAGTTGCACCATGAGGTGGCAGCGGACGACCCCATCCGCGCCGCCTGCCCGCTTTACGGCCCCAACCGCTGGCCGGTGGAAGTGCCGCAGGCGCGGGAGGTGATCCTGGGCTACTGGGCGCAGCTTGACGGCGTGTTCCACCTGCTGCTGGGGGCGCTGGCCGAAGGGCTGGGCCTGGACCCGGCGCAGTTCCAGCAGCCGTTTGAGACGCCGCTCACCAACATGACTCTGCTGCACTACCCGCCGCAGGCGCCGGAAGACGAAGGTTTTGGTATCCATCCGCACAAGGACACCGACGCGCTGACCATCATCGCGCCCGACCCGGTGGGCGGATTGGAAGTGCAGGCGCGTGATGGCGGCTGGATAACGCCGGCCTGCCCGCCCGGCGGCTTTGTCGTCAATATCGGCGACATGCTGGAGCTGTGGTCCGGCGGGCGGCTGGTCTCGACCCCGCACCGGGTGGTGAACAAAAGCGGGCGGGAGCGCTACTCCTTCCCCTATTTCGCGGTGCCCCGCCATGACGTGGTGGTACAGCCGCTGCTGCCGCCGGTGGAAGGGTTCGACCGCCCCGCGGTCCATTGCGGCCACTGGTCAACCGAGATTTGGCGCACCAACTGGCCGGACGAAGACGCAGGCGCCGATACGCCGGAACTGGGCACGATTCACAGCTAGAACACCGCCTGGCCGATAGGCCGGGCAGCGCCCGTCCGCCCCCATGGGCGGGCGCTTCGCTTTCACCCGCGGACGGGTGCTGCCCTCAACTCCTTACGGCTCAGCCGTTTTTTCACATCACACTGTGGTTGAAGCAAAGCCTTACCGGCCGGCCGGGCAGAAACCTTCCACCACTTGCCCCCGGCCTTTTCCGCCTTATCCCCGCCTTGCCCACAGGCGAATTGCGCACGGCCCTTGCAAGCCCCGGCCCCATCAGGGAAGACTGGCCGCCAAGATCCTGAACCAAACGGATAAAGGGCGGATTGTCGGACCATGGCGCTACCAGCAAAGAAACAGTTCAAATACTGGGGCATCGCTGCGGCGGTGTTTGCCGTTGTGATGTGGGCGCTTGGCGGTGTGCTGATGCCCTTTATCCTGGGTGCGGCAATTGCCTATATGATCGACCCGATTGCCGACCGGCTGGAAGCCTGGGGGATGAGCCGCACGGCTGCCACCGCCGCCATCACCGTCGGCGCGCTGCTGGTGTTCCTGCTGCTGCTGCTGCTGGTGGTGCCAACGCTGATCTCGCAGATGATCGATCTTGCCAATGTGCTGCCGCAGCTCTTGCGCGATGCCCGCGCCTTTGCGTCCGAGCATTTTCCTTCGGTCTTTGAGGAAAACAGCCGCATCCATCAGGCGGTGACCTCCTTTATGCAGACGCTGCAGTCGCGCGCAGTGGGTGTGCTGCAATCGGTGCTGGGCTCGGCTGTCTCGGTGCTGAACATTGTGGTGCTGCTGGTCATCGTGCCGGTGGTGGCGGTCTATCTGCTGCTGGATTGGGACCGGATGGTCGCCCGAATTGATGAACTGCTGCCGCGTGATCATCAGCCGGTGATCCGCCGCCTGGCGTCTGAGATCGACGCGGTTCTGGCGTCGTTTATCCGCGGCATGGGCATGGTCTGCCTGATCCTGGGCACCTATTACGCCGTGGCGCTGATGCTGGTGGGGCTGAACTTCGGCCTTGCCGTCGGCTTTATCGCCGGGCTGATCACCTTCATCCCCTACCTTGGCGCCCTCATCGGCGGCGCGCTGGCAATCGGCCTGGCGCTGTTCCAGTTCTGGGGCGACTGGGTGTCGATCGGGCTTGTCGGCATCATCTTTGCCATCGGCCAGGTCGCTGAAGGCAACTTCCTGACGCCAAAGCTGGTGGGCGGCTCGGTCGGGCTTCATCCGGTGTGGCTCTTGCTGGCGCTGTCCGTGTTCGGCGCGCTCTTTGGCTTTGTCGGCATGCTGGTGGCGGTGCCTGTGGCCGCCGCGCTGGGGGTCGTCGCCCGCTTCCTGACTGAGCAATACCTGGACAGCCGTCTCTATCAGGGGCAAAGCCATCCCAGTGCCGTAAAGCAGGACGCAGGGGCGGAATAAGGCACATGGCACAGCAGCTGAGCTTTGACCTCCCGGCGAAACCTGCGCTGGGGCGGGATGATTTCTTTGTGGCGCCCTCCAACGCGATGGCGGTGGCGCTGCTGGACCCCGGCTTTGCCTGGCCCAGCGGCAAGCTGGTGCTGACCGGCCCTGCCGGCGCGGGCAAAACCCATCTGGTGCATGTCTGGGCCAGCCAGACCGGGGCGCGGATCATCGGTGCAGAACGTTTGACCGCCGAGGCCGTGCCGGATCTGGCCCAAAGCCCCATCGCGGTTGAGGACGTGCCGCAGATCGCTGGGAGCCAGGCGCAGCAGGACGCGCTGTTCCATCTGCACAATCTGGTGCTGGCACAGGGCCACGCGCTGGTGATGACCGGCCGCGGCGCGCCGAACCTCTGGGGGCTGACCCTTCCCGACCTGCAAAGCCGGGTGCAGGCCGCCACCCATGCCGAGCTGCAGCCGCCGGACGACCAGCTGCTGGCGGTGGTGCTGGCCAAGCTGTTCAACGACCGCCAGATCACCCCGAAGCCGGATGTGATTCCCTATCTGGTGGCGCATATGGACCGCTCATTCGCCGCCGCGGCGCGGATTGTCGGGCGGCTGGACCGGCTGTCACTGGCGGAAAAACGCAGCCTGTCCCGGCCGCTGGCGGTGCGGGTGCTGACCGAGATCCGCCAGGAAGCCACAGAAGAGGCCGCGGAAAAAGACGCATCTGCAAGCGGTTGACCGCTGCCTTCCCTTCAATCATCCTGACCGCGGATTGCCAGACGGAGCCCTCATGAACGTGACCCAGGACCCCGCCGCCGCCAATGCCGATTGGGGGCCCTTCGGCCGCCCGATCTTTGATGACCCCAGAGCCCGGGCGCTGTCGCGGGTGGGGGTGGTCGACGTCGGCTCCAACTCGGTCCGGCTGGTGGTGTTCGACGGCGCCGCCCGCAGCCCGGCTTATTTCTATAACGAAAAGATCATGTGCGCGCTGGGGGCCGGCCTGTCCGAGAGCGGCCGGCTGAACCCCGAGGGCCGCGAGCGGGCGCTGTCGGCGCTGCGCCGGTTCCAGCATCTGGCCAAGGGCATGGGGCTGCCGCCCTTGTCTGCCGTCGCCACCGCGGCTGTGCGTGACGCCGAGGACGGTCCCGGATTCTGTGCCGAGGTGCTGCGCGAGACGGGCCTCAAAGTCCACGTCATTGACGGGCGCGAGGAAGCCCGGCTGTCGGCGCAAGGCGTGCTGTTGGGCTGGCCCGGCGCCTATGGGCTGGTCTGCGATATCGGCGGCTCGTCAATGGAGCTGGCGGAGATCCAGGAGAATACCGTGGGGCGGCGGCTGACCTCGTCGCTGGGGCCGCTGAAGCTGCGCGACATCAAAGGCGGGCGCCGCGGCCGCAAGGCGCATATCAAAGAGGTGATCGAACAGCTGAAAGGCGAGATGGGCGCGCAGCGCGACCGGCTGTTCCTGGTCGGCGGCAGCTGGCGCGCCATTGCCCGCATCGACATGCACCGGCGCGGCTATCCCTTGAAGGTGCTGCATGAATACCGGATGTCCGCCAAGGACGTGCGCGAAACCGCCCGCTATATCGAGACCCGCAATCTGGACAAGCTGCGCGACGCCTGCGGTATCTCCTCCAGCCGGATGTCACTGGTGCCTTATGCCATCGACGTGCTGACCCGGCTGGTCAAGACCTTCAAGCCCAAAGACATCGCCGTCTCCAGCTATGGCATCCGCGAGGGGCTGCTGTACGAGCAGATGCCGCAGCGTCTGCGCGCCCGCGATCCGCTGATTGAGGCCTCGCGCTTTGCCGAGGCCAAGGACGCCCGCGTGCCCGGGTTCGGCGGCACTCTGTATGAATTCGTCAGCCCGCTGTTCAGCGGTGCACGGCACAGCAAACGGCGGCTGGTCAAGGCGGCCTGCCTGCTGCATGACGTCAGCTGGCGCGCCCATCCCGACTACCGCGCCGAGGTCTGTTTCGACAATGCCACCCGCGCCAATCTGGGCGGGCTGAAGCATTCCGAACGGGTGTTTCTGGGGCTGGCGCTGCTGCACCGTTACAGCAACAAACGGCAGGGCAGCGCCTTTGAGCATCTCTACGCGCTGCTGGATGAGAAAGGCCAGCATGAGGCCGAAGTTCTGGGCAAGGCGATGCGGTTCGGCGCGATGCTGATGCTGACCAGCAGCGGCGATATCGGATCCTTGCGCTGGCAGCCGCGCAAACGCATTCTGCATGCCGAGCTGCCGGACGCGTCACGGCCGCTGTACGGCGAGGTGGCTGAATCCCGGCTGCAGTCACTGGGCAAGACGCTGGGGGCAGAAGTGGTGCTGTCCTTCAGCAAGCCCGCGCTGATATCAGAGAAGTAACATCCCGTTTGGCAGGCGTCAGATTTCGGTGACGCCTTCTTCTTCACCCTTGTCCTTGTCCGCGGGCGCGTTGTCCTTGGGTTTCTTGCGGATGATGATGTCGCCGTTGGGCAGGATCTCGGGCAGCTCATAGGCGCTCCAATCCTCCACCTCCCTGGCGATCTCGGCCAGGGCGGGACCCATTTCGCTGAGGAATTCCGCCATCGAGGGGCCGATCTCTGCCATCATGCCTTGCAGGTCGTCCAAGGCCGGGGCCATCTCCTCGCGCAGCCCCTCCCAGAACAGCTCCGCCCCGCGCTCCATCAGCGAGGGGCCGGTGTCCTCTTCCCCGGCCTCCTGGGCGGTGAGCGGGCTGGACATCAGGGCAACAAGAGCGGCGGGCAGAAGGATTTGTTTCATGGCGCCAATATAGGGTTGGTTTGCCGGAGGTAACAGGGGGAGTGCGCAACCGTGCTGCCCCGGGCGGGCGCCTGCCGGCGCCTTCGGCTTGTTTCCCGGCGCGGCTGCGCAGGTCAGACAGCGTCCTGCAGGTCCTGAAACAGCTCATTGTACAGATCCCAGTCCAAGGACCCGTCCCAGCTGGCAACAACCGTCAGCCCATCCGGGCGGACAAAGAACAGGGCGCCGATGTTGGGTTTGCGCGGATCCTTATGAGTCCATCTGCCGGTGTGCCGGACAAAGGTTCCCGGATGAGCGGGCAAGACGTGGACGCCCATGCCGTAATGCACCGATCTGTCATAAGCAAACTGCGCCGGTGCCGTCATCCAAGGCTGTTCGGGGGCGAACCAATGCATGGCAAACCGGGCGTAATCCTCAACCGATAAAGCCCAGCCGCCATAGCCGGCGGCATAAGACATCCGCCCTGCCACTGTGGCCTGATCCGCACCCGCGGGGACCATGATCTGCTCCTTGCAGTAGTCGCCATAGTATTTTCCGGACATCGCCTCGATCAGGAAGCCCAGGATGGCGTAATTGGAGTTGGAATAGACATAACTGCCGCGCGGGCCGAAATTTGCAGCCTCCTTCAATGCGGCCTTGGCCATCGTGGGCTGGCTGCTGAGGTTCCTGGAACGCGTCGACATTTTGCCGTAAGCCAGCTTCTCCGGCAGCCCGCTGGTGTGGGTGGCGATCTGTTCCAGGGTGAGGCCTGCCATCTCATCGGCGGGAGTAAAGTTCATCCTGGCAAATTCGGGCGCCAGATCCGCCACAGTGCTTTGCCATGTATACGGGCCGTCTTTCAGCAGCTGGTTCAGGCACATGCCAGTGACCGCCTTGGACAGGCTGGCCATGGGATAGGCCATTTGCGGGCTGCGTTTTTGCCCGGCGCTGTGCAGGATCACCCCATCGCGGCCAATCGCCAGGCTGCTGCTGGTCACGCCATGCCGGTCCATCCAGCTGCGCCAGGCGGCCTCAACCCTGGCTGTACCGACCGGTTCGGCGGCCTGCGGTTCTGCGCTCTTTCTTGCGCCGGAACCATCAAGCGCGGTGGCAAGCGGCCCGTCCAGCCCCATAACAACGCCAGTTCCGGCCAAGGCAAAGCCGCCAAGCAGAAGTGCAGATGCAAGAAGTTTACGCAGACCCATAATATCCCCCAATCAAATGACCGGAGGATTAGACGGCGATCTGGCCGGAATTGTGGCCGTTTCAGCCTCTTTCGGGAAAATTACCCGCGGCGGATTTCGAAGCGGCCAGCAGTGAGCAAAACGCCTCTGCTGACACATCAGGCCAGATCAAGATCCAGCGTCACCGGGAAATGGTCGGACGCATTCAGCAGTGCCATGCGCATCTCGTCATCGGCGTAGCATTCCGCATCCTCGAACGGGTGCCAGATACGCCATTCGGGACGCAGCCCCATCAGGCTGTGCGAGATCATCACATAGTCCAAAAGCGCGCAGAAATAGCGTTTGGTTTCAGGGTTGTAGAACCGGGACGTACTGGGCAGCGCGGTGGCGCGCGGGCGCAAGAGGCTTTGCGCGTGGGGGTCGTTCAGCAGGCTGCCCATCACGATCTCGACCGAGGACTGGCCGAACAGTTTTTCAAATTCGTCCAGGCCGGGGCCGTCATTGAGGTCGCCCATCACCACCATATGCTCGCCCGCTGCCGTATGCTCCTCGACCCGGCGGTGCAGCCAGATCGCCTGCGCCAGCTGCTTGCGGCGGTTGGCGATGGAAACGGCGGTGATCTCATCCTTGGACCGGGCGCCATGCGGCGCCTTGGATTTCAGATGCGCGCCGATCATCCGCAGCGGCGTGCCGCTTTTGGTGGTCACCGCCAGTTCCAGCGGCGGTTTGGAAAACCGCACCTGATCGGCCTGGGCGTCAACGTCCAGATCGATGCCGAACGCGCCGTCAAACTGCGGTGCATCCGCCGTGGAACGGGCATCGTGGCGGGCGTCCAGAACATCCGGATCAAACAGCAGCGCAATTTCCTGCTGGGTGTCGTTGGGAAAGCCGCTTACCGCTTCGCGCGCCCTGAGGCCGGCTTCTGCTGCAAAGCGCTCCAGCGCCCTTGTGGTGCGCTGGCTGCGCCCGGTATTGGGCGCCTCCACCACCATAACCGCATCGGCATCGATGCGACGCAACACATGGGCGATGGCGTGGCCCTGGGTATAGCGGTCTACCCCGTGGCGGGAGGAACGTTCGCCGTCGAGCAGCAAATTATCCTCTGCATCAAACAGGCTGGCGAACCATTCGATATTATAGGTTGCCAGCCGCATTGCCGCAGCATCCGTTGATTTCGTCCCAGGCGCGGTTGATGTCGGTCATCCGCTTCTCCGCCAGCCGCACCGCCTCTTCCGGCACGCCGCGGGCGATCATCGCATCCGGGTGGGTGTCGCGCACCAGCTTGCGCCAGTGTTTGCGGATCTCGTCCTTGGCCATATCGGGGCTGACGCCCAGCACAGTATAGGGGTCCTTGGGCGCATCCGGCACAAATCGCGCCCTAAGCGCCTGGAACTGCTGCGGCGTCTGGCCGAAGATGCGGCTTACCTCTTCGAGGAACTCATTTTCGCCGGGGTGATAGAACCCATCCGCCATAGCGATGTGGAACAGCCCCTCCATCAGGTCGCACAGGGTGGTGGGGTCATCGGCAAACATGCTGTGGATGCGGCGGGCGTATTCCTGGTAACCGGCCACATCGGTGCGCGCCATGTCAAAGACGCGGGCAGCGCCGGTTTCGTCATCGCGGGCGATCTGGAACACCTCGCGGAAGGCGGTGACCTCGTCGCGGGTGACCTGGCCGTCGGCCTTGGCCATCTTGGCGCCAAGGGCAATGACGGCAATGGCAAAAGCCACGGTGCGTTCAGGCGGGGCGCGCAGGCGGTCGAAGACTTCAGACAGGCTTTCGCCTGCAGCAAGGGCTGCCAGCGCGTCGGATATGCGGGTCCAGAGTGACATGGGATCAGCCTATGCGTCTTTGCCGGGATTGTCAGGGGCGGGAATACCCGGTGTCAGGATTTTCTGCATGAAAACAGTGTCGAGCCAGCGGCCGTTCTTGCAGCCCAGTTCCGGCATCCGGGCGGTTTCCGCATATCCCAGGGCGGCGTGAAAACCAATGGCCGCAGGATTAGCGCTGCTGACGCTGGCGATCAGCACATGGATCTGCGCTGCTTTCGCCTTCTCCTCCAGCGCCTGCATCAGCTTGCGGCCTGCACCCTGGTCTTGCCCAGCGGGCAGCAGGTGGATGGTGTGTTCCGCGGTAAAGCGGTAGCCGGGGCCGGAGCGGAACGGGAAGAAATACGCGTGGCCGAGGATTTCGCCATTCTGCTCCGCCACCAGATAGGCGCCGTCGCTGGCGGTGATCTGATCCCGGACCTGCTCCGGTGTCTTTTCAACGGTGTTGAAGGTCGCCAGCGTGTCGCGGATCACCCAATTGGCAATGGCGCAGACGGCTTCGGCGTCTTCTTCGCGGGCGGGGCGGATGATCATCTGAGCTGCCTTTTGCCATGGGGCGTGTCGAATTCCGCAATCATGGCAGGTGCCCCCGGCTCCACCTTGATCCGCGGGTCGGCGAGGATGCGGTCCAGCGCGGCTTGCAGATCTTTGGCCTCCGGGTGGCTGAGGATCAGGCGGGTCAGACGGCAGTGTGACTGCGGCAGCTTGCCTGCCGGCGGCTCTGCCTGCCACTGCAGGACGGCGGGAAAGATGTTGTCATAGGGCAGCAGCCCGTCCGCAGGCACGGTCATCAGCCAGCTGAGGTCCCCGCGCTGCATCTGCACATGGCGCCGCGCATGGGGCGGCAGCAGGGGTTTCTCCGCTTCCAGGTCCTGGCTGCGCAGGATCCAATTGCTGAGCCGTGCAGGACCGTTGAACCGGTCGAGATTGAACCAGCGCGGCTGTTCCTGCGGCCGGGCATTGGGGGCGATGGCGATGGCCTCAAGATACAGCCCGTCCTCCAGCCCAATGAGACGGTTATGTGTGCCATAGCGCGCATGCGCGCCGCCGGGACCAAGCGGGACGCCGAGGGCCTCTTCGGTATGCGTTACGGCCTCTTCCAGCGTTTCGCCTGCCACAGCCAGGTGATCAAGTATCATTTGCGCGCCCTCCCCTTTGGCGCCAGAGACTACCGGCGGGGCCGCGGTGTGCAAGGCTGGAATTGCGGCTGGATTGACGTTCAGGGATTTCCGCGTTCCCCCGTTTGAGGTCTGGAACTCACCCTATAATTGTGCTGGACTTCAGCCCAATACATTGTGTTTCTCAACCAAAGTGCGTCCTTCAATGAGTCCGTTCGACTTCAGAACATACCAGGCCCTGACGGACCTTTACCGGGTGCACAGATTCCTTGGGCCGGACTCTGTCTTCCCGATCACGCAAGGAAACAACGCGCTTCTGGAGGAACTGACCCAATTCCTGCGGGAACCGTCACCGTCTTCCGGCACGCAATGCTCACAAACCCTAAGAGACGCGCTTTGGATGGCAGCTGTTTCTCCCGAAGTCCACTATAACGCCTTCCTGACTGCCACGTCGGCCTTGATTAAGAATGCACTTGCGAACCGGGAATACGCCCAGGATCTGAGCTGGCTTTGGGAGGATTACAGCGGCCATTACCGAACCTCGGCACCGCCTGTCCGGGCCGCATTGATGAACGGGTTCGAGCGGTTGCGGCACCATTGCCTGCTGCCGGATGATTGCAGGCCTTCAGAGGAAGACTTGCTCACCCGGGACCGGACTGAAGCAGAAGAGATGCTGACCCCAATTGCCAGGAGCATGACCCCGGCTGAAATCGAATGCGTCGCCGCAGCGGATTTTGGAATGGACATCGAAGAGCACAAAAGCGCCCTTTTCGATCTGCTGAACAGCCCGGCACTGGCTTACCCGCCGAATGAATTGCGGTTTCCTGCCGAGGTTATTGAATTGGTCTCTCATGTCCAAAGGCACACCGGCTGGCTCCCCAGCACCGCAATTCTGCTGCTGGATGCGGTCCGCACTTTGGATGAGCGGTCAAACGCTGAGTTCAGCTTCAAAAGACAGTGGCGCGGCTACAGCCGTCTTCCGGCGCCAGCCCGGAGCGCATTTCACGCCGCGTTCAGGTATCTGTATGAAAAGAACGCCTTCGATCCGCAGTTTCCGAACTACCACTGTTTCGATCGCGGCAATAACGTCTCTCTTGGCTGGGGCGGGTAGCCCGCGCCTCCGCAAAACCGCATCCGGACCCAAAAAGACGCGCCGCCCCCTTCTTTCTGGTCAAAAATACCCCCGGGGGGCCAGGGGGGCAGACAGCCCCCCTGCTCTGTTCAGCTGCGCGCTTCGCGGATCAGGCGCAGGATGTCCTGGGCGGCTTCCGGGATGTTGGTGCCGGGGCCGAAGATCGCCTTGACGCCTTTTGAGTACAGGAACTCGTAATCCTGCTGCGGGATCACGCCGCCGCAAATCACGATAACGTCGCCTGCGCCTTCAGCTTTCAGCGCCTCGACCAGCTGCGGCGCGAGGGTTTTGTGGCCCGCAGCCTGGCTGGAGATGCCGATCACGTGGACGTCGTTGTCGATTGCATCCTGTGCGGCCTCGGCAGGGGTCTGGAACAGCGGGCCCACGTCGACGTCAAAGCCGATGTCGGCAAAGGCCGTCGCGATCACCTTGGCGCCGCGGTCGTGGCCGTCCTGGCCCATCTTCACCACCAGCAGGCGCGGGCGGCGGCCCTCTTCTTCGGCGAAATCCTCGATCGATTTCTGGATCGCGGCAAAGCCCTCGTCACCCTCGTAAGCGGCGCCATAGACGCCTGCCAAAGTCTTCACTTCCGCACGGTGGCGGCCGAATTCCTTTTCCATCGCCATGGAGATCTCTCCGACTGAGGCCCGCGCGCGGGCAGCTTCGACTGCGGCTTCCAACAGGTTGCCGCTGCCCGCCTGGGCGCGGCGGGTGAGTTCATCGAGGGCGGCCTGGCAGGCGGCCTCGTCGCGGGTATCGCGCATCTTCTGCAGACGGGCGATCTGGGCGTCGCGCACCGCGTGGTTGTCGACATCCAGGATGTCGATCGGGTCTTCCTTGTCCTTGCGGTACTTGTTGACTCCAACCACCACTTCTTCGCCGCGGTCGATCATGGCCTGGCGGCGGGCGGCGCTTTCTTCGATGCGCAGCTTGGGCATGCCGGATTCAACCGCCTTGGTCATGCCGCCCATCTCCTCGACCTCTTCGATC
The DNA here is from genome assembly GCF_001593695.1 of Leisingera sp. F5. Taxonomy (NCBI): domain Bacteria; kingdom Pseudomonadati; phylum Pseudomonadota; class Alphaproteobacteria; order Rhodobacterales; family Roseobacteraceae; genus Leisingera; species Leisingera sp. F5. The sequence continues at coordinate 112,365 of NZ_LUKH01000006.1, forward strand.
AGCGCCCAGGCCTGTTCGATGAGATCGTTGGTGAGGCTTTCGACGTAGTAGGAGCCGGCCAGCGGGTCGACCACATTGGTGACGCCGGTTTCCTCCTGCAGCACCAGCTGGGTGTTGCGGGCGATGCGGGCGGAGAAATCGGTGGGCAGCGCGATGGCTTCGTCCAGCGCGTTGGTGTGCAGCGATTGCGTGCCGCCGAGCACTGCCGACATCGCCTCGTAAGCGGTGCGGATCACGTTGTTATAGGGATCCTGTTCCTGCAAGGAGACGCCCGAGGTCTGGCAATGGGTGCGCAGCATCTTGGAGCGTTCGGACTTGGCGCCGAATTCGGTCATCACCCGGTGCCACAGGGTGCGGGCGGCGCGCAGCTTGGCGATTTCCATGAAGAAGTTCATGCCGATCGCAAAGAAGAACGACAGGCGCCCTGCGAACTTGTCCACGTCCATGCCGGCATCCAGCGCAGCACGCACGTATTCGCGGCCGTCGGCGATGGTATAGGCCAGCTCCTGCACCAGGTTCGCGCCGGCCTCCTGCATGTGGTAGCCGGAGATCGAGATGGAGTTGAACTTCGGCATCTCGTTCGAGGTGTATTCGATAATGTCCGAGATGATCCGCATCGAGGGTTTCGGCGGATAGATATAGGTGTTGCGGACCATGAACTCCTTCAGAATGTCGTTCTGAATGGTGCCCGCAAGCAGGCTCTTGTCGTGGCCCTGCTCTTCGCCCGCGACGATGAAAGAAGCCAAGACCGGGATCACCGCGCCGTTCATGGTCATCGAGACCGAGACCTTGTCCAGCGGGATGCCGTCGAACAGGATTTTCATGTCCTCGACGCTGTCAATCGCCACGCCTGCCTTGCCGACATCGCCGACCACGCGGGGGTGGTCGCTGTCATAGCCGCGGTGGGTGGCAAGATCGAAGGCGACCGACACACCCTGCTGGCCGGCGGCCAGGTTGCGGCGGTAGAAAGCGTTGGATTCCTCGGCGGTGGAGAAGCCCGCATACTGGCGGATGGTCCAGGGGCGGCCGGCATACATGGTGGCTTTCACGCCGCGGGTGAACGGGCCGACACCGGGCAGCGTGCCCATATGCGGCAGGTCCTTGGTGTCGTCTTCGGTATAGAGCGGCTTGACCTCGATGCCTTCCAGCGTCTGCCAATTGAGGTCGTCGACCGCCCGTCCGCGCAGCTCTTTCTCAGCCAGAGCCCGCCATTCGTCTTTGTTTGTCATCAGGTCTTCCTCTTGTCAGTGCGATACGGAGCGGGTTCGTGCCCGCCGCCTGTTTATCCGGGTCGTGTGCCAGCGCGGCGAGGCCGTCGGCCCCGCTGGCCAGCCACATCATGTCGTCGGCATAGCGTTCGCGCAGGATTGCGGTCTGCGCGTCGTCAAAGGGGCGCCAGCGGCCGAAGCCCTCTGGCAGGTTGGCCGCCGCGGAGGACGGCAGGCTGGCGCGCAGGTCCTGCAGGCAGAGCGAGGCGTTGAGGCGCACCCGCGCATGGCTGCGCGGCGCCTCTGCCCCGGTCAGGGCCGTCAGCGCTGCCTCGGGCCTGGTGCCGAAGGTTTCAAACGGCAGCACATGCAGGCGCACATCGGGCACCGCGCAGGCAATATCGGTGATCACATCGCGCCAGCTGCGCGGCGCCTGCACCAGACGGTCGAGCTGCGCCGCAGAGGGCACCCGGTGGCCGCGGGCCACAGCATAGGCCAGCGCCGAGGTCCAGTAGCCGTCCAGGCTGCGGATGCTGAGCGCCACGTCTGTCACAGCGCTGCCAAAGGCCTGGGAAAAACGCGCCATCCGCTCCCCCACTCCGCTGTAAAGATCGCCAAGCCGCAGGTTGCCGCGGATGGAGCCGATCATGTTCTCTTCGCTTACCAGCAGCTGATGCACGCCCTGTTCACGGCAACCGCCAATCTGGATCTGCAGCCGCCCGCGGGCGCGCAGGGCCAGATCGCGGCCGGTCACCCGCGCAGGCCCTGGCTGGATGCCGTGGAACAGGCCCCCGCGGGTGCGGAACGGCCCCCAGAAGCCAATGCCCTGTTTGGCAAGCCCTTGGGCATTCTGGCGCATGTATTCCTGGAACGACGTGGTGGCGCAGCGGTGCGCGCCGGTATGAAGGATCACTTTCATCGTGCTTCGGGACCTCTTCTGGAGGGCCGCAGGCCGCAGCCCGGTCAAGGGGAATGGCACAATCATGGCCGGCAACCCCTCATTATCCCGTTAACGATGATGTTTTTTGGCCAAGTGCCGGATTTCCCGGTCGCATTTGCCGCCGCGGCACATATATTCAACGGGACAGGAGAGATCATGAGAGCAATCCTAACCGTTGTTTTGGCAGGTTTTCTTCCGCTTGCGGCCCTGGCGGCCGACGGCAGTGCGCCTGATTGGGTCCGGCCCGGGTACGACGCGGACCTGGACGATTTCCAGTGGACGCACCGCCCGGTGGTGGTGTTTGCCGACAGCCCGGAAGATCCGCGCTTCCACGAGCAGATGGAGCGTCTGATGCAAGGCGCCGAGACGCTGAAGGACCGCGATGTGGTGGTGCTGACCGACACCGACCCGGCGGCCAAATCCGCGCTGCGCAAAAAGCTGCGGCCGCGCGGGTTCATGCTGGTTCTGGTCGGCAAGGACGGCGGTGTGAAGCTGCGCAAACCGCACCCTTGGACGGCACGCGAATTGTCCCGCACCATCGATAAGTTCCCGGAACGCCTGCGCGAAGTGGAAGAGCGGCGCGGCGGCTGAACAGGCCCGGCAGCGCCCGCTGTCAGCTGTTGCCGCGGACGTAGATCAGCGCCATCGCCTGTTTGTCGAGCACAACCATGGCATGGGTGTCCGGCACAAAGACGAGATTGGATTGCGGGTTCAGGATGGCCCGGTAGTAAACGCCTTTTACGATCTCGCTCATGCAATTGACGCCGGCCAGGCCTGAATTCAGAATTCCGATGCCCTGCGGCAGATCCCGCGACATGATCGCTTCGGTCACCGCATTGGGGGACTTTCCTGCCACCCGGAACACAACCGGCTTGCCGTCTGCCAGCATTTTCATGCCCGTGTTGACGGACCGTGCCCTGCCCAGCAGCGAGGTGATCCGCGGCTGTTCCGTTGTATGAAACACCGCAGCGGTGCAGGTGGACGAGGATTGGAAAAAGAAGGTTTCGCCCAGCTCGGTCCAATCGGACAGCAGCACGCGCACCTCCTCTTCCTTGTCGAGCGTGCAGCCCGTCAGCAAGAGAATGCCCGAAAGCAGACCGGTCATTAAACGGAACATGCAGCACCTTGAGGAAGTTCAACCCAGGCAGAATGGCAGAGATTCCTGAAGATTTCGTGCATGGCGCCATGCGGTCCGGGGCAGGCATGCGGGTGCCGGCGGAAAAAACCGCCTGCCCGCCCGCGCATATGCCTGCCCCGTGGTGCATTATTCGAATTCCATGATCACATCGTCGACCGCCAGGCTGTCGCCGGCACCCGCGTTGATCTTGGACACCACGCCCTTTTTCTCGGCGCGCAGGATGTTTTCCATCTTCATCGCCTCGATGGTGCAAAGGGCCTGGCCCTCCTGAACCTCCTGCCCCACTTCGACGTCGACTTTCACAATGAGGCCGGGCATCGGGCACAGGAGCATTTTGGAGGTGTCCGGCGCGACCTTTTCCGGCATCAGATGTGCCAGTTCCGCCTGACGCGGCGTGCGCACATGCACCTTCAAATCCGCCCCGCGGGAGCGGATGCGGAATCCCTGGGTGACCTTGCCGGTCTTCAGAACCAGGATCTCGCCATCCACGTCAACAGTTGCCAGCTGATCACCCGGTGTCCAATCAGAGGCAACCCGCAGTTCGGCACCATCGTCAAACCGCACGGTGGCGCCGTCGCGGTCGGCATCAATCACCACATTGTAGGACTGTCCCTGCAGCGAGACGCTCCAATCGGTGCCGACCTTGCGTTCATGGTTGTCCATCCGGCCCGACACGCGGGTGCGGCGGATTTCGGCAACCCGGTGCATAGCAGCGCAGGAGGCCGCGATCTTGCGCAGGTCCGCCTCGGGCAGTTCGACGCCCTCGAAACCCTCGGGGTACTGTTCTTCGATAAAGGCGGTGGTCATGGTGCCGTCGATGAAGATCGGGTGGTCCATCACCGCAGACAGGAACGGCAGGTTGTGGCCGATGCCCTCCACCTCGAAGCTGTCGAGCGCGATGCGCATGGCGTCGATCGCCGCGTCCCGGGTCGGGGCCCAGGTGCAGAGCTTGGCGATCATCGGGTCGTAGTACATCGAGATCTCGCCGCCCTCGTAGACGCCGGTGTCATTGCGCACGGCGGCCTCGCCTGCGGGAGCATCGCCCTGCCACTTGCCGTTTTCCAACAACGGGCCTGCGGCTGTCTCTGCCGGCGGGCGGTAGCGCGACAGGCGGCCGATGGAGGGCAGGAAACCGCGGTACGGGTCCTCGGCATAGAGGCGGTTTTCAATCGCCCAGCCGGTGAGTTTGACGTCTTCCTGACGCAGCGGCAGCTCACCGCCGTCGGCAACCCGGATCATCTGTTCCACCAGGTCAACGCCGGTGATCAGTTCGGTCACCGGATGTTCCACCTGCAGGCGGGTGTTCATTTCCAGGAAGTAGAAGTTTTTGTCGCCATCAACGATGAATTCCACGGTGCCCGCCGAGGCATAGCCAACCGCCTTGGCCAAGGCCACGGCCTGTTCACCCATGGCTTTGCGGGTGTCTTCGTCGAGGAACGGCGACGGGGCCTCTTCGACGACTTTCTGGTTGCGGCGCTGGATCGAGCATTCACGCTCGCCCAGGTAAATGCCGTTGCCGTGGGTGTCGCAGAGCACCTGGATTTCGATGTGGCGCGGCTGGGTGACGAACTTCTCGATGAAGATCCGGTCGTCGCCAAAGGAGTTCGCGGCCTCGTTCTTGGAGGACTGGAAACCTTCGCGGGCCTCTTCGTCGTTCCAGGCGATCCGCATGCCCTTGCCGCCGCCGCCGGCGGAGGCTTTGATCATCACCGGATAGCCGATCTGGTTGGAGATCTTCACCGCCTCGTCCGCGTCTGCGATCAGCCCCATGTAGCCGGGCACGGTGCTGACGCCTGCCTCCTGGGCGATTTTCTTGGAGGTGATCTTGTCGCCCATGCTTTCGATCGCGCCGACCGGGGGGCCGACAAAGGCGACGCCTTCGGCGGCCAGGGCCTCGGCGAATTTGGAGTTTTCCGACAGGAAGCCATAGCCCGGATGCACCGCCTGGGCGCCGGTTGCGCGGATCGCCTCCATCACCTTGTCGATGACGATATAGGACTGGTTGGCGGGCGGCGGGCCGATGTGGACAGCCTCGTCGGCCATTTGCACATGCAGGGCCTGCTTGTCGGCGTCGGAGTAGATGGCAACCGTCTTGATGCCCATTTTCCGCGCGGTTTTGATCACGCGGCAGGCGATCTCGCCCCGGTTGGCGATCAGGATCTTATCAAACATAGGCAGTCCCTTGTTCCTTGGTATTCAGGAATGCAAAACGCCGCGCCCGGGGCAGACCCAGGCACGGCGTTTGCGCGATATATGCACCGGCCGCAGCGGGCCGGGTGTTCAGCAGTGCAGCGGCAGCAACAGCGGCCTTAGCACTTGCGGGGGTTTTGCTGGCAATAGACCAGGTTTGCGGCGACGCCGACGGCTGCGCCGGTGACCAGGCTGCCGTCCAGCAGCGCAGCGCCTGCGGCACCTGCGCCTGCACCGTATACGATACGTTCGCCAGTGGTGTCGCCGCAGGCCGCCGCAAAGCCGCAGAGCGACAGGGCCGCGATGAAAGTTTTTGCCCGCATGTCCAGTTTCCTTCTTCCGGGGACGTCAGTGTCCCTGCGGAATTTGCAGCCAGGGCGCGGCCGCGCAATGCAGTGCAGGCACGGCCCTTCAGTTGGGCGGAGGCTTGCCGCATTGGGGGGGATATACGGCAAGCTTCCGCCGGCGCCTGAAGGGGATAAAAGACGGGCAGGCCGCGGATGGGGGCGCAGACCTGCCCGTTCAGGCGAAGGGGCCGGAACAGATGCTCGGCACAGCAGCGTGGCTGCGCTGCTTGACCCACGATGCACAGCCCCGGCGCTGCTGTAAGCCCCTGAAATGCAAGGCTGCGGATTTGGGCAGATTCCTGCTGAATTGCGCGGCAGCTGTGCGATTTCACGCCGAAATCACGCACCGCCGGACGGGCAGTGGCGCAGGGCCGCGTCAGCCCTGTCACATCGCCGTTACAACCCTGACGCTGTGCTGTTCGGCCCGACAAGCGGCCGTCAAAGCGCTGTGAACGGCAGCGCCGGACCGGCGCGGAGATTTGCAGCCCCGCCAGTACCTTGGCCTGCGCAAACACTGCAGCGTGACCAGCCCGTGAAAATTCCGCACTTTTTCTGGCGTAAATCCTCACGGCGGCTCTCTTTGAAGTCATTTCCCCCCTGTTTGCACACGTGGGAGTCTGGCTGCACGACACATAAGGAGGAGGGATAACCCCATGAACAAAGTGCATAGAGGGCGCTTCGCCCTGGCTGCTGCTGCACTTGCCGGCAGCGCAGGCCTGGCCCAGGCGGATACGCAGTCCGAGCTGCAAGAGCTGCGCAACCGGGTCGAGGTGCTGGAAGCGGAGAACCAGCAGGTGACCGGCGCGCCCGGCGACTTCCGCCTGGGCAATACCGCGGTCGACATCTACGGCTATGTCAAGGCCGATTTCTTTTATGATTTCGACTTCGTCCAGGGTGACACGGCCTTTGTCAACAATATCGGCGAGCCGGTGAATGCCACCGACGGCGATTTCGGCGCCACCGTGCGTCAGTCGCGGCTGGGCATCCGCACCACCACCGAAAGCGGCATCGGCACCCTGCAGGGCCAGCTGGAGTTTGACCTGTTCGCCTCGGGCGGCACCTCTGAGCTGCGGTTGCGCCACGCAAATGTGCAGATCGGCGATCACTGGCTGATCGGCCAGACCTGGACCAACTTCATGCCGTTGGGCCAGTACCCCGCCAGTGTGGAATTCAACGGGCCGGTCGGCATCGCCTTTGCCCGGGTGCCGCAGGTCCGCTACAGCAACAGCTTTGGCGACGGTTTCGACTACAGCCTGTCGCTGGAGGAAAACACTGCCGCCTCCAGCGATCCGGTGGCCACAGCAGCGTTCCAGTACAGCAACGATCTGTTCACCGCGCGTGTAGCGGGCCTTGCCGGCACCGTCCAAAGCGGCGGCGTTGACGTTGATCAGACTGGTGTCACCCTCTCCGGCTCCATCGCGCCCTGGCAAGGCGGTTTGTTCCAGGCGACCTATGTTGACGGCGAGGCCTTGGGGCCGCTGCTGATCGGGCTGGGCGATGCGGTGGTCGGCGGCCAGGCCAACGACGTGGAGGGATACACCCTCGAGTTCCGCCAGGACATCGGCGACAAATGGAACGTCGGCATCGGCTACGGGCGCGAGGACTATGATCTGCCAACCTCTACGGGCACGCTGTCTTTCACCGAGCTGGAGACCATTCACGTCAATGCCTTCTTCAACCCCACCGACAATCTGACGCTGAGCGCTGAATACATCTTTGGCGAGCGCAATGACGCGGTTTCCGGCAATACCTTTGACGGCGACCGGGTGCAGCTGGCGGTGCAGCTGAACTTCTGACAGAACCAGTGACGGGCGGCGCCCCGGACGCAGCGGCAGGCATCGCGGAGCGATCCGCGGTGCCTGATCCGTGATATGCGTCCAGGGCCGCGCCATCAGGTGAATGCGTCCGGGAAAGACGCCTGCGCGACGGCCACGTCAATGACCAGCAGCGCCTCATAGCTGGCCGGGTCGAACGGATCCTCGGCCGGGATCACCTCGCGGCCGAACAGCCAGCTGAGACGGCCGGCGTCCAGATTGCCGCGCTCGAACGGCTGATCGCCGAACTGCTCCCACAGCGCCTGCATGAACATGGCGTCGACGCGCCGGTCGACGTGTTTGCGGTCGGCATAGCGCTCGCGCCGGGTCAGCGGTGTGACCCCCTTGGGATTGGGGCGGCGGACGGTGAATTGGAAATCGGTGCCAGGCATACGGCCCGGGAACCCGCGGTGTTTCAGCATTTGGGTGCCTCCTGTCCGGCACCCTGCGGGCGGGTAAGGGCCGGCCGCAGGGCCGGACCCTTGTGGTCGTTACTTGTACTTGCCGGTGAATTCCGGCTCTTGCGAGATCGGCTCGGGCTCGACCACGACAAATTCTTCTTCCTGCTGGGCGCAGGCAGTGACGGCGGCCAGCAGGCCTGCCAGGGCGATAAGCTTGATGCTCTTGGACATTTCTGTCTCCTGATAAAAAATGCGAAACCTGCGGGAGCTTCAGCCTCCGCGTGCCTCAACCTCAATGTGAAGGCAGCCCGCGGGCCGCCCGCGCCAAGGATAACGGGGTTTGCATCCGAGTCACATGGCAATAGCGGCAATTGACAGCGCTGTGGCTGCAATGCCGCAAGAATCCGCCGATCTGAAGTTCGCCCCGCAAGATGTTGTGGATGCATCAGAAAGCCTCCCACATGCAGCCCGTGGATTCGGGGCGGTAGGCTTCGAAAAACTGGGTGGCGGCAGGGTCCTGCGCGCCAAAGGGCACGGTCCGGTCCGACAGCGAAATAACCACCTTGGCTGCGGTAATCCGGTGTTCGGCCAGATACGGCAGCGCCTGGGTTTCGCACAGGTGGTCCATGTCGGGGGCTGCAGCGTCATAGCTGACAGTGCCGGTTTCGCGGGCGATTTCCGGCGCAACAAAGCGGAACCGCACCCAGATTGAGCCTGCCTGGCCCGCCTGCCCTGGCGCGTCATCCAGCAGCACCTCGGCCAGGGTCACGGGCTGGCCCGAGGGAACCGCAACCGGCTCAGCCGCAGCAGCGGTCAAAGCGGACAATGCAAAGGGAACAGCCGCCAAAAATCCGCAACCCCGGCCCCCGGTTTCCCAGGCTCCTCCGGCCGGGGCTGCTGGCGCAGCGCTCAACGCGCGCGCTGTCTGAATTCGGCTGACGCGGATCATGAGACTGATTCGTCCTTCATGTCAATTTTTGCCGCAATTTCGGGCGCATTCTTCGCATTTGACCCGGTTTTCAGGCATGTTGCGCCTCGGCGCGGCGCGGCATGGCGCAGCCAGCGGTCCCGGTTGGCGGGGTTTTCCAGCACATCCGCAATCAGCCCGGCCGCATTGGAGGGCACCCGGCCCGTCACCTGCCCGCCCGCACGGACCCGCAAGCCTTGACCCTTGGCCGTGATTTCCACCACCGGGGAGAAGCCCCGCAAGCCTTGCAGCCGCCGCCACATGTCCTGACGGATCTGATGCGCCAGCCGCAGCGGATCAGCGGCAGGCAGCAGGGTTTCCGCCGCCACATCGAACTGCGCAGGCAAACGGCGCGACAGCGTCAGCCCTCCTTCATCCGGTGTGATATGCCAACGGTTGCTGCGCAAATCCGAAGCCTCCCTCTTCTTTCTGGTTAAAAATACCTTCGGGGGTGCGGGGGCAGACAGCCCCCGCTCAACATTTGCCTTACAGCGGAATGTTGTCGTGTTTTTTCCACGGGTTCTTCAGCTGCTTGCCGCGCAAAGATGCAAACGCGCGGGAGACGCGGCGGCGGGTGGACTGGGGCATGATCACCTCGTCGATGAAGCCGCGTTCCGCCGCCACAAAGGGGTTGGCGAAGCGGTCTTCATAGTCCTTGGCGTGGGCCGCGATTTTGTCCGCATCCTTGAGGTCGGCGCGGTGGATGATCTCGGTTGCGCCCTTGGCACCCATCACCGCGATTTCGGCGGTCGGCCAGGCATAGTTGAAATCGCCGCGCAGGTGCTTGGAGGCCATCACGTCATAGGCGCCGCCATAGGCCTTGCGGGTGATCACGGTGACTTTTGGCACGGTGGCTTCGCCGTAAGCAAACAGCAGCTTGGCGCCGTGCTTGATGACGCCGCCGTATTCCTGGCTGGTGCCCGGCAGGAAGCCCGGCACGTCGACAAAGGTCAGGATCGGGATCTCGAAACAGTCGCAGAAGCGCACAAAACGGGCGGCTTTGCGGCTGGAGTCGATGTCGAGGCAGCCCGCCAGCACCATCGGCTGGTTGGCAACGATGCCGACGGTCTGACCCTCAAGGCGGATGAAACCGGTGATGATGTTCTTGGCGAAATCTTCCTGGATCTCGTAAAAGTCGCCCTCATCCGCCACTTTGGTGATCAGCTCCTTCATGTCGTAGGGGCTGTTGGGGTTATCCGGGATCAGGGTATCGAGGCTGGTCTCGATGCGGCCCGGTTCGTCAAAGAACGGGCGCACCGGGGGCTTTTCCTGGTTGTTAAGCGGCAGGAAGTCGACCAGGCGGCGGACTTCGGCCAGCGCCTCGACGTCGTTTTCAAAGGCGCCGTCGGCGACAGAGGACTTCTTGGTGTGGGTGGAGGCGCCGCCCAGCTCCTCAGCGGTCACCACCTCGTTGGTCACGGTTTTCACCACGTCCGGGCCGGTCACGAACATGTAGGACGTGTCTTTGACCATGAAGATGAAGTCGGTCATTGCAGGTGAATATACCGCGCCGCCGGCACAGGGCCCCATGATGACGGAGATCTGCGGGATCACCCCAGAGGCCATGATGTTGCGCTGGAAGATCTCGGCGTAGCCTGCCAGCGCGTCGACGCCTTCCTGGATCCGGGCGCCGCCGGAATCGTTGATGCCGATCACCGGCGCGCCGTTTTGCACCGCCATATCCATGATCTTGCAGATCTTCTGGGCGTGAGTGGCAGAGACCGAGCCGCCCAGCACGGTGAAGTCCTGCGAGAACACATAGACCTGGCGGCCGTTAATGGTGCCCCAGCCGGTCACCACGCCGTCGCCGTACGGCCTGTTGTCTTCCATGCCGAAATCGGTGCAGCGGTGACTGATGAACATGTCGAACTCTTCAAAGCTGTCTTCGTCCAGCAAGAGTTCGATCCGTTCGCGGGCTGTCAGCTTGCCGCGGCCGTGCTGCGCATCAATGCGGCGCTGGCCGCCGCCCAGCCGCGCGTCCTGGCGGCGGTCTTCCAGCTCGGAAAGGATGTCTTTCATGGCACATGTCCCCTGTAGATTTCACCGGGACCATATATTGCGCTGCGGCGAAGCCAAAGAACATTATCGCAAATTTGCAAATCGTTTGCATACGTAGGATGCAAACCAGTAAATCAGCAAAGTTTCAGCTCGGATACCGGCCCTTCCCCGGGGCCGGATGAGCAGCGTCAGGCGGCTTTGGCGATCTCGGCCATCTGCCGCAGGGCATTGGTCAGCGGCGTTTTGACCGGGGCCTTAACGCCAAAGGGGTTATCTTCGACCATCGCGATCACCGGGTCGTCCTTGAGGAATTTCAGGTAGGCGGCGATCTGAGCCAGCAGGGCCTGCGCGGCCTTTTTGCGGGCGTCGCCAGTGGCTGATTTCATTTCGAACAGCGCCTTCATCAGCGCGGTCTGGTTGCCATCGGTGACACCGGCCAGTCCGGCATCGGCGATTTGCGCCAGTACCGGGTGGTTCTGGGATTTCAGCGCGTCCTGCAGGCCGGAGACACCGCGGTCCACGTCCTCCTTGGCCGCCTGCCAGATTTCCATTGGGTCCGCCGCGGGCTGGTCCGTCTCCGCCGGTGCCTCAATCGCTTTGATCAGCGCTTTGAGCCCCTCCGCAGCCTCGGGCAGCGCGCCGGATTTCAGACTGGCCGCGATGGTGCGGGCCTGTTCGGCCAAAGGCGCCGCCTGTTCCGGCGGCAGGGATTTAAGCTTGGCCGCCTGAGCGGTCAGCAGCTTACCCAGTTTTGCGGCCTGTTCGGATTGGGCCGGGTCTGCAGGCGGCGGCTTGGGCTGACCGCCCAGTTTGGCAAGCGCCGCCTCAAGCCGGTCCAGCCGCGCCGCGCAAGCGTCGTGATCACCCTGCCCCAGCAATTTCACGCTGGCTTTGACTTCCGGCGCCAGCTTGCCCGCCAAGTCCGGATTGCCCAGCGCCTTGATTGCCTCAGCCGCGGCTGCGATGCGGGTTTTCAAGGCAGCAGCATCACCTGCATCAGGCGTGTTTCCCTCGGCGGGAGAGGTTTCGGGGCTGGTCTCTGCGGTGTCGCCGTCGTCATCCGGCAGGCTGTCTTCGTCGATGACGCCGCCGTCCGGGCCGACCAGGACCGGCTTGAACTTGACCATGCCCTCCTTCATGAACTTTTTCTTCAGCTGCTTGACGATGCCCTTCAGCGGCTTTTCCGGCTGCAGGAAAACTTCGTTTTCCTCAACCCGCAGTGTGCCAAAGCAGGATTTCTTGATCCCCGGCGCCTTTTTCAGATCGCCGCGCAGCACCTTGCCGGGCTTGCGCAGGTCGATCATCAGCCCGCAGTCTTCAGGCTTGCCAGCAAGGCCAAAGGCAAACGGCAGCTCCTTGCCGGAGGCCTTGGCCTTTTTCAGCAGTTTCAGGACGGCGTCGGCGTCAAAAGCCTGGTCAGGCATGGCAGTCTCCTTGCTGGCTCCTAGCTGGCGGTGCCGGTGAAGGCATCCCAGTCCTCAGCGCTCATTTCCACAAAATCGAGATCGGCCTCGTCGCCCGGCTCGGACAGCGGCTGGTCGGGCCAGATCATCCCGTAAGCACGGCGGAACAGCGCCTGCAGTTCAGCATCGTCAAACGGGTATTGCTGGCCTGCGAACTGGCCGATGCGCCCGGCAGGGCTGGCGATCAGCGAGTCCAGCGCCAGCCGCAGCCAGTCGAGGTTGCCCTCCTTGTAGGCGCGTTTGTGCATGCTGCGGATGTCGGCGTCGAACTGGGCCAGGTCAGCCATCGGATCGGGAGCATTGACCGCCCGGCCCATGGTCAGCAGCCGCAGGTAGCCCGCGATCAGTTCCTTGCGGATTTTCATGGGATCATGTTCCCCGGATTGCCATTGGTGTAGGTCTTGGTCTCGTTATCCCAGCCATCAGCGACCGGGTATTGCTGCATCATCACCCAGCGGCCCGGTATTTTGGCCGGGGGGGCGTTATGGCGGGTGGTGTATTTCGTCACATAGTCCGCGTTATCCTGCGCTTTTTCTTCATCATAGACCGTCCCGGGATCGGGATGATCCGTGGTTTCCGCCGGCAGTTTTTCCGGCTCCCAGATGAAGTTCACATAGGCGCGGGTCAGGCCTTCGACCTCCTCGAAGCTTTCATAGGTCTTATCAGCGATCGGCTCGCCGTTGTCATCGGAGCGCACCTGTTTCTTGTGGCCGATATAAGCCTTGTCGATGGGGCGCCCGTGCTCGACGGTGAAATCGGCGCTTTCATCGGGATCGGTCAGCGGATCGCCGGTGAATGTCATTTCGGTTTCAGTGATATCGACACCTTTGGCCAATGCCGCCTCAGCAGCAATCTCTCGGCCTGCCAGCCAGTCCTGCGGGCTGTGGAACTTGGAAGACGCGCCAGTGTAGGAGCGTTCATCGTCGGAATGCGCATTGGGCGGCTTGCCGGTTTTCAGGCGGATGATCAGGTCCTCGTCGCTGACGTCCGGGCCGTGGCGGTCGAGAGAATGGCCTGCGTTGCTGCCGACACCGTCCAGCATTTCATAGGCTTCGGCCGCTTCATTGCTCAGCCCTTTGAGGTCGGTGCGGATGCCGTCAAAGGCGGTCTTGGCCTTTTCAAAGTCCGGCTTCTTTGCCTCATCCTCGGCAGCGGACACCCGGACCTCCAGCGGATCCAGTTTTTCTGCCTCCAAGCCCGCGCGTTTCAGCGCCCCGATGATGCCCTGCACCTGGAAACGGGCTGTGGCCATCGGCCTGACCGTCGCCAGCAGCTTTTCATGGGTGTCCAGCATCAGGAAGGCGTCGCCGTATTCCCTGTCGGTTCCGGCCCGGTCCTTGGCCGCCTGCAGGGCATCGTCCAGTTTGCTCTCTGCGGCCGGCAGTTTGAGGTATTTCTTGGTCCGGTCGTGCTGTTTTTCGACCTTGGCCAGCTTGGCGCGGTAGTCGGCCATGGCCAGCACCAGATCCATGAAGTCGGTGCCATCCAGAACTGTCTGCAGATCACCTGCTGCCTTGGCCGGATCACCGCCGCGGGCTGTGAGTTCCGCAGCCTTGATCGCGTCATCCAGCGTGCCCTTCAGAGCATCCGCATCGCCGGGCAGCACTGCAAGCAGATCTTCGGCGGCCTGTTTGGCGGTCAGATAGGCCGGCATTGCGCGCAAAAGCGCCAGCGCGGCAGGCACGGCAGCAATGGCTTCGGGGTATTTCTGCGCCGTGATGGCATCCGTCACTGGTTTCAGGAAATCATATCCCGCAGCGCCTGGGTGCCGGGCCAGGATCTGTGCCATCTCGCGCCGGTCATCCACCACTTTTTCAAGCTGGAACAGCTGGTTGAGCTTAACATGATACTGCGGCGCGCCGGTTTTCTTGTCGAAATTATCCGCATCGGCCAGCAGTTTATGCGCGTCCCAGGTGGTGGTCAGGTCGCTCAGCTCGGGCTCTGCCAGCACCTTTTTCAGGGCGTCGTATTTCTTTTCCAGCGCCTTGACGATCTGTTTGGAATGGCTTTTGCGCATCAGGGCCCGGTTGGCCTTTTCCCAGACCTTCAGATCCGTCTGCGCACCTGCGGGATCATTGGTGCCCTTGAATTTCTGCTTGGTATCCGCCGCCGCCAAGGCGTTGCGGAACCCCTCATCCGCACGCAGGGAGCCGTCAAAGCCCTGCATGTAGCGGGCCAGCTTGCCGCGGTCTTTGGTGCTGTAGTCGATCAATTCCTGCAGCAGCACCTTGGCCTCGCCGAACTTCTGTTCCTTATAGGCTTTCTTCTTGACGTTTTTCAGGTGATTGCGGAAATCCCTGGCGTCCGGCACCGCACTGGCGAGGATAAACTCGCAGCGCGCATGAGACTTCGCCATATAGTCGTCCATCAGCGCCGCAAAGCTGAGAGCCTCTGCCAGATCATCCTCATCGCCCAGATTGGTTTTCCAGGCTTCCAGCGCGGCTTTGGCGGCACCGAAATCCCCGGCCTTGGAATGGCCGGCGGCGATCTTCATCTGCGTGTCGCGGGCGGCTTCGGCAGTGTCCTTGGCGACGCCGGCCATCGCGTTGATCAGCGACAGCGTGGCATGCGTCCAATTGTCGAAGAAGATGCCATAGGTATTGGCGGTCTCGGCCTTGGCCGAGATGTCCTTGGCCGATGCCTCCACCGCCTCGAAATCGGTGCCGGTGACGGCGGCAGCCATGGCTTTCTGCGCCGCCTTGATCAGGCCCTCCACATAGGTAAAGGCGCCCTGATCCAGACTGTCGCGCACCGATGCGAACTTATCCTCTGCCGCGGCCAGGGCGGCCCGCGCCTTGTCCCGCGCTGCCGCAACGGCCTGCTGCGCGGCAATCTGGCTGGCCAGATCCGTGATATCGCTGTCGATCTTGTCAAAGGCGCCGGCCTCAGCCGCGCTGAGGACTTCCTTTTTCAGCGCCTTGCGCCCGCCCGCCAGGCTGCGCCGCGCGCCTGAGCTGAGGTCAGCGGGAATGGCAATCTTGTTCAGCTCCGTCAGGGCCGCCTTGCGCCGGTTGTCCACGTCCTCATCCCCCGGATCGGGGAGGTCCGGCATATCCCAAGCCTTGAGGCTGTAAAACCGTTCGGCCCATTGCCGGATGGCCGGATTGTTGGCAAGCGGATCAGGGGTATTGGCCATGTGCCACCTCAACAGATTTAAAGGCCAAGCCTTCGGGAAACGCGGGGAAAAATGCAGTGCTTAAGCAACCATAGGTGAGGCGGTGAATTTCATGCAAGAGTCTTTTGACGCTGCGGCAACCTTATGCCCAGCCGCGCAGAGGACTGATGGACAAGGGCGGCGGACTGCTCTAACCGGATGGTATGTCCACATATAATTCCCGCGTGTCCGGCCAGCGGACGCCTCCGCGCATTTTCACCCTGATCCTGCTGGCAGGCCTGTCGGCGCTTGGCATGAACCTGCATCTGCCGTCGCTGGCGGGGATGGCCGAGTATTATGCCGTCGATTACCGGGTGATGCAGCTGTCGGTGGCGCTGTATCTGGCGGGCAATGCGGTGGTGCAGATCTTTGTCGGGCCGATCTCGGACCAGATGGGGCGGCGGCCGGTGATCCTGGTCAGCATCGTGCTGTTCCTGCTGGCAACCCTTGGTTGCATCTATGCGCCGACAGCCGAGGCGTTCCTGCTGTTCCGCATCGCACAGACGGTGGTGGCTGCAACCATGGTGCTGAGCCGGGCTGCGGTGCGCGACATGTATGACACCAACCAAGCTGCCAGCATGATCGGCTATGTCACCATGGGCATGGCAATCGTGCCGATGATCGGCCCCGCAATCGGCGGTTTCCTGGATCAGTGGATGGGCTGGCAGGCCAACTTCTGGCTGCTGTTCCTGGTCGGTGCAGCGACGCTGGCCATCACCTTCACCGATTTCGGAGAGACGGCCCACAAAAGCGGTAAGACGCTGATGGCGCAGTTCCGTGAATATCCGGAGCTGCTGCGTTCGCCCCGGTTCTGGGGCTATTCACTGTCCTCGGGCCTCGCGTCAGGCGCCTTCTTTGCTTACCTGGGCGGCGCGCCCTTTGTCGGCACCGAGGTCTATGGCCTGAGCACGGCAGAGCTGGGGGTCTATTTCTCCACCCCGGCAGTGGGCTATTTTGCCGGCAACTTCATCTCGGGGCGGTTTTCCACCCGGATCGGGGTCAACCGCATGGTGCTGTGGGGCTGTATAATCAATGGCGGCGGGGTGCTGCTGTCGCTGCTGATCGCGATGGCAGGCGCCGACAACGTGTACACCTTCTTTGGCCTCATGTGTTTTGTCGGCCTGGGCAACGGCATGGCAATCCCCAATGCCACTGCGGGCGCCATCTCTGTCCGCCCGCATCTGGCGGGAACAGCATCCGGCCTTAGCGGAGCGATCATGATCGGCGCGGGGGCAGCGCTCAGCGCCTTTGCGGGCATGCTGCTGGTGCCGGGATCAACCGCGGTGCCGCTCTTGGCGATCATGTTCGGCACCGCAATGTGCGGGCTGGTTGCAATCCTGCTGGTGGTCCGGCGGGAGCGGCAGATCGGCGCATGAGCACCGCCGCGGGCTTGCGGGGCCGGGTTTGCAATTATACCATTCGCAAGAATTGAGTTTGCAAAGGCACGCCCATGGCCACCCAGAAACTATACGCCGGCGCCAAGCTGCGCGAAATGCGGCAGCGGCTGGAGCTGACGCAAAAGGATTTTGCCGCCAAGCTGGGGGTCTCCCTGCCCTATCTGAACCAGATGGAGAACAACAACCGCCCGGTCTCGACCACCGTGGTGCTGGCACTGGCGCAGGAGTTCGGCATGGATGTGACCGAGCTGAGCGCTGGAGACAGCGAACGGCTGGTCAGCGACATGCGCGAGGCGATGGCGGATCCGGTGTTTGCCGACGACGCGCCGCCGCTGGCGGATCTGCGGCTGACAGCCTCGAACGCGCCGGCTCTGGCGCGGGCGTTTCTGTCGCTGCACCGGGCCTACCGGCAAACCCATGAGCGGCTGGCCTCGCTGGACGAGGCACTGGGGCGCGAGGACGCGCGCATTCAGGCCAGCCCCTGGGAAGAGGTGCGCGATTTCTTCCATTACTGCGACAATTACATAGATGCTGTGGACCACGCGGCAGAGCATTTTGCCGCCACCAGCGATATTCGCGCCGCTGCCGTGGCCGAGCTGGAGCGCGGCGGTGTGACCGTGCGCCAGTCCGAAATGGAAGGCTTGCGCAGTTTTGATGCGGAGACAGGCGTGCTGAATCTGTCCAACCGCTCAGCCCCGCAGACGCAGCTGTTTCAGATGCTGCTGCAGGTGGCGCTGCTGCGCCAGAATGCGCTGCTGGAAGCGACGCTGGATTTTGCAAAGTTTCAAAGCGAGGAGGCCCGCGCCATCGCCAAGATCGGCCTTGCCAATTATTTCGCCGGCGCCGCGCTGATGCCCTACAAACGGTTCCTGGAGGCAGCGCAGGCCTGCCGCCATGACCTGGAGCTGCTGGCGATCCGCTTTGGCGCCTCGATCGAGCAGATCTCGCACCGGCTGTCGACCCTGCAGCGGCCCGGCGCCAAGGGGGTGCCGTTCTTTTTCGTGCGCGTCGACCAGGCCGGCACGATCACCAAGCGGCACTCGGCGACGCGGCTGCAGTTTGCCCGTTTCGGCGGCGCCTGCCCGCTGTGGAACGTGCACCGGGCGTTTGAGACCCCGGGCCGGTTCCTGCGCCAGCTGGCGGAAACGCCGGACGGGGTGCGCTATATCTCGCTGGCGCGGGACGTGTCCAAGCCCGGCGGCTCGTTCGGCGCGCCGGTGCGGCGCTATGCGATTGCGCTGGGATGCGAGGTGCGCCACGCGGATGCGCTGGTCTATGCGGACGGAATGGATGTGAGCCAGGACAGCGCCTATGAGCCGATCGGCATTTCCTGCCGGATCTGCGAGCGCAAGGACTGCCACCAGCGCTCGGTTCCACCGCTGGAGCGGCGGCTGACAATCAACACGGACCAGCGCGGTGTGCTGCCGTATGAGGTGAGCTGAGGGCGGCTGAAGGCGCAATTTTCTTATGAAGAAAATTGCCAAGGATTTTCAAAAAATCCTTGGCGCCGGGCGGGCAACTGCTTGCGGGATGGCGCCGTTACGCTGGTCGCTGCCGCTTTATACCAGCAAAGCACATGCGCCAATGCCGCAAGAGCGGCTTCGCCCGTGTCTGCCAAGCGGACAAAGGCATTTGCAAAAGAGAGGGGTACCGTTGATACCCCTCCTCCTACTCTGCTAATTCACAGCCTTCACGCCTTCGACAGGATGCCCCAGATCTCGTCCTTCAGCGCGGCGCGTTGTTTGCGCAGGCCGGTTTCGGCATCAGAACTCACCGGCTCCACGTTGGTTTCCGCCCGGTGCACGGCACGGTTCACCGCGTGGTATTCGTCCGACAGCTTGGCGAAATGGGCATCTGCCTGTTTCAGCCGGCTGATCTGCGCGGCCTTTTCGGGGAATTCTTCGGCCAGTTCATGGGGGGTATTGGACACCTGCTCGCTCCTTTTTCCTAGGGTCGGTTGCAGGTTATGCCCAGCGCTGCCCCGCCACTTTGACGCGGATCAAAAGATGCGGCAAACACGCTGATTTTCAGGCCTGATTTCAGGCCCAATCTCAGGCCGGAATTTCAAAAAATAAGCCGCCCGCACAACGGGGAGGTGGCGGGCGGCTTGCTGGCAGCGCAACAGGATCAGCGTTGCGCCTGGCGCCAGTTCGGGTTGAACCACGGTTCTGCGTTCGAGGACGGCAGGCGGCGGCCCAGAATGTGGTCCGACGCCTTCTCGCCGGTCATGATCGAGGGGCCGTTGAGGTTGCCGTTGGTGATGCGCGGGAAGATCGAGCTGTCGGCAACCCGAAGCCCGTCGACGCCGATGACCCGGCATTCCGGATCGACCACCGACATCGGATCTTCCACGGCGCCCATCCTGCAGGTGCCGCAAGGGTGATAGGCGCTTTCCACATGCTCGCGGATGAAGCCGTCCAGCTCCTCGTCGGATTGCAGCGCATCGCCGGGCTGGATCTCGTGCTTGAGGAAGGGTTTCATCGCTTCCTGGCCGAAGATCTCGCGCGTCAGGCGGATGCATTTGCGGAAGTCGATCCAGTCCTGTTCGGTCGACATGTAGTTGAACAGGATGTTTGGCGCGTCTTTCGGATCAGCGGAGTTCAGCGTGACCTCGCCGCGCGAACCCGAGCGCATCGGGCCGACATGGGCCTGGAAACCATGGCCCTCAGCCGCTGCCTGGCCATCGTAGCGGACGGCAATGGGCAGGAAGTGATACATGATGTCCGGGTAATCCACCCCCTTGCCGGACCGGACAAAGGCGGCACTTTCGAACTGGTTCGAAGCGCCAAGGCCGGTCTTGGTGAACAGCCACTGCGCCCCTACCAGCGCCTTGCCGAACAGGTTCCAGTATTTGAACAGGGTGATCGGCTGCTTGCAGGCGAACTGGAAGTAGAATTCCAGGTGGTCCTGCAGGTTTTGGCCGACGCCGGGGCGGTCGGCGACCACGTCGATGCCGTGTTCGGCCAGGTGTTTCGCCGGGCCGATGCCGGACAGCATCAGCATCTTTGGGGAATTCAGCGAGGAGGCGGCCAGGATCACTTCGGTATTGGCGCGGATCACTTCAACCTTGCCGCCGCGTTCAACCTCGACCCCGACGGCGCGGCCGTCCTCAATCACCACTTTGCGGGCGAAGGCGCGGATCAGGTTGCAGTTTTCACGTTTCAGCGCCGGACGCAGATAGGCGTTGGCCGCGGACCAGCGCTGGCCTTTGTAGACCGTCATCTCCATCGGGCCGAAGCCTTCCTGCTGCTCGCCGTTGTAGTCGGAGGTGACCGGATAGCCCGCCTGCGCGCCTGCGTTGACGAAGGCGTCATGCAGCGGGTTGTCGCGGGGGCCGCGGGTCACATGCAGCGGGCCGTCGGTGCCGCGCCAGTCCGGGTCGCCGCCATGGCCGCGGTCATTCCAGGTTTCCATGCGTTTGAAGTACGGCAGCACGTCGGCGTAGGACCAGCCAGCCGCGCCGCTGTCGGCCCAGTGGTTATAGTCGCCGGCGTGGCCGCGCACATAGACCATGCCGTTGATCGAGGAGGAGCCGCCGATCACCTTGCCGCGCGGGCAGACCAGTTCGCGCCCGCCCAGATGCGGCTCGGGCTGGGATTTGTAGCCCCAGTCGTAAAGCGGCATGTTCATCGGGTAGCTGAGCGCGCCCGGCATCTGGATGAACGGCCCGGCATCGGTGCCGCCGTGTTCGATCACCAGAACCTTCTTGCCGGCCTCCGACAGCCGGTAGGCCATTGCACAACCGGCAGACCCGGCCCCGACAATCACATAATCCGCGTTCATTTCTTCTCTCCATCCGGCAGCCGGAAGATCTGGACTGCTGCCGTTTTCTTCAGATTGGGCGGGCGCGCTGTGCGCCCTGCCCGGCTGTTGGTTTCAGGCGGGGCCGATCAGAACGCCGCTTCGACATCGCCCATGCGGACGTAGACGGATTTCACCTGGCTGAAGTGCTTGATCGCCTCTTTCGAGTTCTCGCGGCCAACGCCGGATGCCTTCACGCCGCCAAACGGCGCCTCGACCGGCGCGTCGTTGTAGGAGTTGATGAAGCAGCTGCCGGCCTCAAGATTGCCAATCACGCGGTGAGCGCGGGTGAAATCCTTGGTGAAGACACCGGCGGACAGGCCGAATTCAGTATCATTGGCCCGGGCAACGACTTCTTCTTCGGTTTCGAAGTCCAGAACGGACATCACCGGGCCAAAGATTTCTTCGCGGGCGATTGTCATGTCGTCGGTTACATCGGCGAAAACTGTGGGCTCGATGAAGTAGCCGTCCATGTCGGCGCGGTTGCCGCCGCAGATCAGGCGGGCGCCTTCTTCCTTGCCCTTCTCGATGTAGCCCAGCACGATGTTCATCTGGTTTTCCGTGACCATCGGGCCAAAGCTGGTGGCCTCATCCATCGGGTCGCCCAGGATGGCGTTGCCGGTGCGCTCGGCCAGACGGGCGAGGAATTTCTCCTTGATGCCTTTCTGCACAAACACGCGGGTGCCGTTGGAACAGACCTGGCCGGAGGAGTAGAAGTTGCCGTTGATAGCGCCGCCGACGGCGTTGTCGATGTCGGCGTCGTCAAAGATGATCAGCGGCGACTTGCCGCCCAGTTCCATGGTGACGTGCTTCATGCCTTCGGCGGCGGCGGCATAGACCTTCTTGCCGGTCGGGACGGAGCCGGTCAGCGAGACCTTGTCGACACGCGGGTCGGTGACCAATGCGCCGCCAACCTCGCCCATGCCCTGAACGACGTTGAAGACGCCCGCGGGAGCGCCGGCCTCGATCAGGATCTCGGCCACCTTCAGCGCGCAGAGCGGCGTGGTCTCGGAGGGTTTGAACACCATCGAGTTGCCGCAGGCCAGCGCCGGCGCGCCTTTCCAGCAGGCGATCTGTGTCGGGTAATTCCAGGCGCCGATGCCAACGCAGAGGCCCAGCGCTTCGCGTTTGGTGTAAACCCAGTCCTCACCCAGCGGGATGTGCTCGCCGGTCAGCGAGGCGGCGAGGCCGCCGAAATACTCCAGCGCGTCGGCGCCGGAGGTGGCGTCGGCGACCAGGGTTTCCTGCAGCGGCTTGCCGGTGTCGTAGGTTTCCAGAACGCTGAGGTCGTGGTTGCGTTCACGCATGATATCGGCGGCGCGGCGCAACACGCGGCCGCGTTCGGTGCCGGTCATTTTGGCCCATTCTTTCTGGGCTTCCTTGGCGGTGGACAGCGCCTGTTCCACGATCGCCGGGGTGGCGGCGTGGACGGTGGCGATCTGTTCACCCGTGGCGGCGTAGATCACCGGGATCGGGGTGCCTGCGGTATCTTCGACGTATTCGCCGTTGATGAAGTGGCTGGCTTTGGGTTGAGCGGGATGAGTCATGATTTTATGCCTCCGGCGGGGATATTTGGGGCCAGATGAACTGGCGGGGTGTTGATTTCGGGTTATTCGCCGCGGGGAAAACGCTTGTTTTCCTCGAGGGTGTTCAAATCCATATGGTTGCGCATGTAGCGCTCGGAGGCCTTTTGCAGCGGCTGGTAATCCCAGGGGTAGTAGCCGCCCTGTCGCAGGGCCTCGTAGACGACCCAGCGGCGGGCCTGGCTGGCGCGCACCTCTGCGTCGAAATCCTCCAGGTTCCAGCGGGCGTCTGATTTGGCGCGTAAGGATTCAAGCGTGCCGGCATGGGCCGGGTCGGCTGCCAGGTTGGTCAGCTCGTGCGGGTCGGCTTGCAGATCAAACAGCTGATCGGGATCCAGCGCGCAGCGGTTGTATTTCCACTTGCCATAGCGGAGCGACACCAGCGGCGCGTAGGACGCCTCTGCCGCGTATTCGATAGTGACCGGTTCGGTCCGTTCGGTGCCGGTGGCCAGCGGCACCAGGTTCTGGCCATCGGTCCAGGGTTCGATTTCAGCCATGTCGACACCGGCCAGCGCGCCCAGCGTCGGGGTCACATCCAGCGTGGACACCGGGGTTTCGATCAGCCCCGCCGGCAGGTCCGGCGCCGAGATCATCAATGGAACGCGGGAGGAGCCCTCATAAAAGCTCATCTTGAACCAGAGGCCCCGCTCGCCCAGCATGTCACCGTGATCGGAGACAAACAGGATGATCGCCTCCTGCCGTGTGGTTTCCAGCACGTTCAGGATTTCGCCGATCTTGTCGTCCAGATAGGAGATATTGGCGAAATAGGCGCGGCGGGAGCGTTTGATGTCTTCTTCGGTAATGTCGAAGCTGCGCCAGTCGTTGGCGTCGAAGATCCGCTGGGCGTGGGGGTCGTGGTCCTCGTAGTCCATCGCCGGGACTTGCGGCAGCAGATGCTCGCAGTCCTCGTAGAGGTCCCAGTATTTCTTGCGCGCCACATAGGGGTCATGCGGATGGGTGAAGGAGACGGTCAGCGCCCAGGGGCGGTCGTCCAGCCCGCGCGACAGCTCATAGAGCTTGGCAGTGGCGTTGTAGGCGACCTCGTCGTCATACTCCATCTGGTTGGAGGTCTCTGCCACCCCTGCCCCGGTGACGGAGCCCATGTTGTGGTACCACCAGTCGATCCGCTCCCCCGGTTTGCGGTAGTCCGGGGTCCAGCCGAAATCAGCGGGATAGATATCGGTGGTCAGGCGGTCCTCGAACCCGTGCATCTGGTCAGGGCCGACAAAATGCATCTTGCCGCTGAGGCAAGTGTAATATCCCGCGCGGCGCAGGTGGTGGGCGTAGGTCGGGATGTCGCTGCGGAATTCTGCGGCGTTGTCATAGACGCCGGTGCGCGACGGCAGCTGGCCCGACATGAAGGAGGCGCGGCCCGGCGCGCACAAGGGCGACGCTGTATAGGCGTTGGCGAAGCGGGTTGAGCGTTCCGCCAGTTTCTTCAGGTTCGGTGCATGCAGCCAGTCGGCGGGGCCGTCCGGGAAGAGTGTCCCATTCAGTTGGTCAACCATCAGGATCAGGATATTCGGGGCACTCATCGCGGACCTCCCAGATAAAGCGATGTTTTCGTAAAGGCGCCTGGCAAGCCCGAAAGCACTGCCAGGCAGTTGGTGGCTGGTCCCCTCATTCGGGGAAACTTGGGGGCCAGCCGGGAGACCGCCCTTAGTGGGCTGTCTTGATCTTTTCAAAGTCGAGCGTGTTTTCCTCGGGCGAGGCGGTGATGCTCATCACTTCGCTGCGCTTGAACAGCACGATGTAGGCCAGGCATGCGACATAGATGCCGATCACCACGGTGCCGATCCACTGGATCTGCAGCCACTGGCTTTGGAAGGCGAGGGTCAGGGCAAACAGCACAACCGCATTGCCGACAACGTAAGGAATGGTGCCGAAACGCTTGGCCGACAGGTTCAGGTTGTCGGTGTAGAGGCGGATCAGCGAGTCAAACGAGTTGACCACAAAGATAATGCCCACCGCGACCATGGAGACATTGATCAGCAGCGTCGTCTCGATGCTGTTCAGGTGGTAGTAGTACAGAACCGAGAACCACACACCCAGCGGGATCGACGGGAAGATCAGCAGCGCTGCCAGAACCTGCCAGGTGCGCAGGCCGCCGACAAAGCGGGAAGTGAACTGGCCGATCATGATCGACCATGCGAACCACCAGAACAGGTAGAATTCGTGATAGTCGGTCAGCGGCAGGATGAACTTGTGGATGTTTCCAAAGTAGCCGCCGATGTTTGACGCGGTGTCGGCAAAGGCGCCCAGGCCCATGCCCGCATAGGCCCACATGCCCAGGATCAGTGCCAGGAACAGCGCGGTGGAGCCAACCGACAGGATACGCACGTATTTGATGTCGGTGGAGGAGAAAGCGGCGAACAGGATCACCAGGAAGGTGATGACATAGAATTCCGGGATCACGCTCTCACCGTCGCCCAGGAAAGTGGCATAATACGGCAGGTAGATCAGGAACAGCGCGCCGGTGAAGGCGCAGGTGCCGATGATCACGATGTTGTTGATCCATTTCACCAGCGGGATCTCAAAGAACTTCACCCGCGGCTCAACCACACAGAAGTAGAAGGTGGTGAGGAAGTAGAAGCCCCAGATCAAAAAGCCCCAAAAGCCGAACTCCAGCGCCAGCGGGTTGGTGAACCCATAGGCGGGCTCTGCCGCGGTGTCGGCATAGAGCGGGAAGTCCCAGGCCAGCGGGAACATGATCAGGCCGACGTCCAGGCCCGAGGTGAACAGAATTGCGATGAAGGTGAACAAGTGGACCGGGGTCACGCCGACGTTGCGGACGTTCCACCACTTGATCACGCAGAACACCACCAGCGCAAAGGCCAGCAGAATCCCGAATGAAATGATTGAAGTCATATGTCCCTCCCATTTCCAGGCGGTTCCCGCCCTAAGACATGGGACGGGTACATATCACAGCACACTGAGGCGCCAAACAGTTTTTTGAACAGCCATTCAAGATTTCAATTCACGCTAACAACAGTTGAAACGGCGCCCCAATTGCCGCACAACTTTATCATGAGCAGGAAACGCATCCGGGATATCCGCAACGAAGAGCTGATCGAAGCCACTATCGTTGCGGTGCATGAACGCGGTTACGGTGTTGTAACCATGGCGGAAATCGCCAGGGAGGCCGGCGCTTCGGCGGCCTCGATAAACTATTATTTCGGCTCTAAGGAAGGGCTGATGGAAGCCACTATGCTGCATCTTCTGGGCAAGCTGCGGCGGGCAATGGCGGATGGCTATGCCACCGCGCGCACCCCGCGTGAGCGGCTTTATGCAGTGATGGATGCGAATTTTGCCGACGACCTGTTCACCGTGCCCCAGTGCAGTATCTGGATGCAGTTCTGGGCAAATGCCCCCTATTCGCCCCGGCTGAGCCGCCTGCACCGAATCAACCGCGCCCGGGTGCGCAGCCATGTCCTGGCCGAGCTGCGGGCGCTGCTGCCGGGCGGACAGCTGGAAACCGCACGCCAAGCACTGCAATGCTATATGGACGGGGTCTGGCTGCAGGCCGCGCAGTCGGAAGATCCGCTGAACCCCAAGGCCGCGCGTGCCGCAGCGCATCTGGTTGTGGATCTGGTGATCCCTTAAGGCCTAGCCGCCAGGCACCCGTTCGTAGTCCAGCCGGGTTCCGCGCGGCATATATATGAGGGTCATCCCGTCGCCGGTCAGGGATTTGATCCGGTAACACAGCCTGGTGCCGCTCTGGCGGTCCCAGGCCATCAGGAAGTCCCCCGAAAACTCCATGCCGCGGCAGCTTTGCTGGATCGTGATAAACTCCGGAGTCATTTGCCTGCCACCGTACCGGACCTGGCGCACAGCGCCGGAAATGACAATCCGGTCCTTTGGATTTTGCACGGACCGCCACTCGCCCTGCATGTGCTGCAGCATCTTGTCGAACCGGTTCGGGGAGCGCGGCGTGACGCTGTGCAAGTCCAGCTCCGCAAAGGAACCGAAACGGGTGACTATCTCACCATCAATTGCCAGCGGGGTGCCGCGCACCAGCCCCAGCAGGAAGGTGAAGACCGGATCAGAGATCCGGACTTTGCCCACGGCGCCAATCTCCATGCCGCCGCCGACAAATCTGCAGGTGACGGCGCCCGGGCTTTTTTGCTGCTCGCAGCCTTGAAAGACCACCTCAGCGGCGTAGTGAAACTCGTCTTCTGTTGCATCATGCCCGTCCCCGGCGGCAGCAACCGCGGCCTTCCGGCGCTCGGGCTTCGATCGGGTACTGAGCAGGATCTGCTGTTGGTCAGGTCCCGTGACAGCCTTGGCAAACCCCTGCTCGGCATAGCCCTGCGTGGAGCAATCGCTGCCGTCCTCAATCCGGAACCGGCCTTGGCCTGTGCAGAAGCGCACACTGTCGTCGCGGAAACGGTATCCGGGGCTTTCGGCGCGGAAGTAGAAGAACCGGCCCTGATACCCTTCGGGGACCGGCTCGGCGCAGGCCCCCGGGATCAGCTGCTGCCAGCCCTTCACCACCCAGCGGCCATCGGCCCGCAAGGTGACGGCCAATTGATGCAAGGCCTCCGTATCGTTGCAGATACTGGTGCCGGCCTGGGCGGCCGGCAGATCAAGAAGGGCCGCCAGCAGCAATGCCGTGGGCCAAAGCCAATTCGCCATGCGCGGTCTCCGACAGCATCAGTAAGAGCGGGAGATTACTTCGGGTTTGTAACATCCATAAGACGATCAAACACCAGTCGCATTACCGGAAGGTGTAAGAGCCTTCTTTTTTGTTCTGGCTTCACGCCAGGAAATGAAACTGACAGCAGCCAGGATCAGCCCGCCGCCGGACATCACCCAGATGTCAGCCGGCTCACCAAACGCCAGGGCGCCAAGCAGCGTCGCCCAGACCAGCTGCAGGAAAGTGACCGGCTGCGTCACCGCCACGGGTGCTGCAGCAAAAGCGAGCGTCATGGTGTAGTGGCCCGCGGTGGCAAAGCAGGCGACCCCGAACAAAATTGCAAGCTCGGCCAGCGTGGGCGTCACCCAGGCCGCCAGGGCAAAGGGGGCCAGGCCCAGAGTGACAAAGACCGACAGCATGCCGACCACAACCGCCGGGCTGTTGCTGCCAACAGTAAACTTGGCGATCAGGTAAGAGGCGCCAAAGGAGACGGCGGTGAACAGCATGGCGATATGGCCGGGCGAGACCTCGCGGAAGCCCGGGCGCAGAATGATCATCGAGCCGATCAGGGCCACGGCAATTGCCGAAATCCGGCGGAAAGCCAGCTTCTCCCCCAGAAACAGCGCGGCCCCCAAGGTGACATAGACCGGGGACAGGTAGTTCATCGCAGTAACCTCGGCCAGCGGGATCTGGGTCATGGCATAGAACCAAAGGATAACCCCCGCCGAATGCACCACGCCGCGGCCCGCAAACAGTGCCCAAAGCCGCGGGGTCAGCTGCGCCCGGCGCAAGGCCCCGGCCATCGGGATCAGAAACACCAGCCCCAGCAAGTACCGCAGAAAGGCGCTTTCGGCGGGCGGGATGCGGGTGCCGAGATGCTTGACCAGCGCCGTCACCGCCACAAAGCAAAGGCCGGTGACAACCATCCAGAACACCCCTCGGAGCGGGTTTTGCATGGTTTGATCGAATTGGACGGATTGGGACATGGCCGGACAGAACACCCGTTCGGGCGGCGGCGCAAGGCTTCACATGTGAATTATTTTCGCCGCTCAGGTAGCGGGGTGAATTCCTCATCATCGCCAGGCGGCAGCTGGAAGCGGCCATGCTGCCAGTCGCCCGCGGCCCAGGCGGACTTGGCATCTTCGATCCGATCGCGGGAGGAGGCGACGAAATTCCACCAGATATAGCGCGGCCCGTTCAGCGTTTCGCCGCCCAGTGCCATCAGCCGTGCACCCTGGGCGCCTGCGGTCACGGTGATCTCGTCACCGGGCCGGAACACCATCATCCGGCCGGCCTCAAATGTTTCACCGGCGATTTCGACCGATCCTTGCGTGACATAGAGCCCCCGGTCCTCGTGATCCGAGGGCAGCGGCAGCTTGGCGCCGGCCTGCAGCACCGCATCCGCATAAAAGGTTTCGGAATAAAGCGTTGCAGGGGCTTTCTCACCCCAAGCAGTGCCGAGGATCAGGCGCACGGCCTTGCCCTCGCCCTCCAGCAGCGGCAGTGCGTCCTTGCCGTGGTGTTCAAAGGCGGCGGGCGTGTCTTCATGGCTTCCGGGCAGCGCAATCCAGGTCTGGATACCGAACAGGCTGCTTGGGCCTGCGCGGGTGGTGGCCGAGGTGCGTTCGGAATGGGTGACGCCCTGGCCTGCCACCATCCAGTTCACCTCGCCCGGATAGATCATCTGGTGGGTGCCCAAGGAATCGCGATGTTCGAATTCGCCCTGATACAAGTAGGTCACGGTGCCAAGGCCGATGTGCGGGTGCGGGCGCACGTCGATGCCCTGCCCGGTCAGGAATTCGGCAGGTCCGGCCTGATCGAAGAAGATGAAGGGGCCAACCATCTGACGGCGCGGTGCGGGTAAGGCGCGGCGGACCTCAAAGCCGCCGAGGTCGCGGGCGCGCGGGATGATCACCGTCTCGATAGCGTCCAGGCTGCCCGCATCGGGGCATTGCGGTTCCAGTGCCGGGTTCCAGCTCATCCTTCCCTCCTGTTAGCGGCTTCAGAAGGAAGGTAGCGTTTTTTTGCACAGGCGTTAGGGCGGCCTGCGCACAGATGCTGTTCGTCACATCATCAACAGCTTAAGCGCAATCGCCCACATGGTGAGGCCGACAATGGCATCCAGCACTTGCCAAGCACGCGGGCGGGCAAAGACCGGAGCCAGCAGGCTGGCGCCGTAGCCGAGCGTGAAAAAGAATGTGAAGCTGGCGATGGCAGCGCCGGCGGCAAAGACCAGCGGCTCGGGGTATTGTGCTGAGATCGAGCCAAGGAGAACAACTGTATCGAGGTAGACATGCGGGTTCAGCCAGGTCAGTGCCAGAACCGTCGCCAGCACCGGCAGCAGGGCAGCGCCTGCGCCCTCGCCCGCCGTGTCCAGTGTTTCGCCGCCCTGCCAAGCGCTGCGCAGGGCGCGGGCGCCGTACCAGAGCAGGAAAGCTGCACCGCCAAGCCGCATCGCCTGTTCGAACCACGGAACCGCCAGCGCCAGCGAACCAAAGCCAAGGACACCTGCGGTGATCAGCAGTGCATCAGAGCCTGCACAGGTGAGGCAGATCCAGAACACATGCTGGCGCCGCAGCCCCTGGCGCAGGACAAAGGCATTCTGGGCGCCTATCGCCATGATCAGGCTGAGGCCAAGGGCAAATCCGGCAAGCAGGCTGGGGGGCATCACGGTCTCCATTGTTGTGCCGGGATTTGACTAATGCCCGCGGCGACTTTAATCCAGTTAAAGAGACTTACGACAGATTAGAGTTGCTAATGCAGATGGATCCCAGCCAGCTTGCCGCATTGAGCACGGTGCTGCGCCTTGGCAGTTTTGAGGCGGCGGCGCATTCCTTGCTCGTGACACCCTCGGCCATTTCGCAGCGGATCAAAGCGCTGGAGGACCGTATCGGCACTGCACTGGTGCTGCGCGGGTCGCCTTGCACCGGGACGGCAGCGGGATTGAGGATAGCCAAACATGCCGAGGACATCGGCCTGCTGGAGGCGCAGCTGGCGCGCGAATTGTCCTTGGAGGCGGACCACGGCCCGGTGCGGCTGCGGATCGCGGTCAATGCCGACAGCCTTGCCAGTTGGTTTATCGAGGCAATGGCAGAGGTGGACGGGGTATTGTTCGACCTTTTAGTGGATGATCAGGACCACAGCGCGGAGTGGCTGAAACGGGGGGAGGTTTCGGCGGCGGTGACCGCCAGCTCCAAGCCCGTGACCGGGTTTGATGCCTATCCGCTGGGCACGCTGGACTATGTGGCAACCACCAGTCCGGACTTCATGGCGCGCTGGTTTCCGGAGGGGGTGACGCCGGAGGCTGCCGCCTGCGCGCCCTGCCTGATCTTCAACGCAAAGGACAATCTGCAGCGGCTGTGGCTGGAGCGGAACGTGGCGCCGCAGCTGGCCCCGCCCGCCCATTACCTGCCTTCAACCCAGGCCTTCATTGATGCCGCCGCGGCGGGCCTGGGCTGGGGCATGAACCCGCTGGCCATGGTCGCAGAGGATATCCGCAGCGGGCGGCTGGTGCCGCTGATACCCGGGACCACGCTGCCGGTGCCCTTGACCTGGCAGGTGGCGCGGGTGATGGCCCCTGCCCTTGCGGAGGTGACCCGCGCGGTGCAGAAATCAGCAAAGACGTATTTGACGCAAGCCGCATAAGAAAGGCCGCCGATGTTTTCAAAAGACGCCCTGAGCTATGATCCCCTGCCCTTGCCGGACCGTGCGGGGTATTCCGACGCAGAAATGCTGGAAAAGGCGGCGGAATTCCTGGCCCATATGCGGCGGCGGCATACGGTGCGGGACTTTACGGATCAGCCAGTGCCGCGGGAGGTGATTGAAACATGTATCCGCGCCGCCGGCACCGCACCCTCGGGAGCCAATCACCAGCCTTGGTTCTTTGCCGCAATCTCCAATCCCGAGCTGAAGGCGCAGATCCGCGAAGAGGCCGAGGAAGAGGAGAAGAAGTTCTATGCTGGCGGTGCGGGTGATGAGTGGATCAAGGCGCTGGAGCCGATCGGAACCAATGCCGACAAGCCGCATCTGACCACCGCGCCCTGGCTGATCGTGGTCTTTGCCCAGCGCTGGGGCGCCTTTGAGGACGGCAGCCGTTACAAGAACTATTATGTGCCGGAAAGCGTGAATATTGCCACCGGCGTTCTGTTGACGGCGCTGCATACGGCCGGGCTGTGCACCCTTACCCACACACCAAACCCGATGAAGTTCCTGAATGACGCCTTGGGCCGCCCGGCATCGGAAAAACCGACGATGATCATCGCCCTGGGCCATCCGGCAAAGGACGCGACAGTGCCATCCGTGGCCAAGCTGAAAAAACCGCTGGAGGAGATTTCTGCATTTTTAGAGTAGCCCTTGCCGCTGGCACCCGGAAAATTCGAATTTTCCGGCCAATTTTCTTACAAGAAAATTATACCGCCTGCGGCGGGCGGTGCGGCTGATGCCCGCGCCTGCCTCCGTGCGCCGCAGCCTGGGCCTGCAAGTGCTGCTGCCGCGCGCAGGGATTGTGCTGATCTGGCTGGCGCTGAACCAATGGATCCGCCTGCCGGTGCCGCTGGTCTTTATTCTGATGGCGGCGGACGGGGTGTTTCTGCTGTGGCAGGCCCGTGCCTTTCTGCTAAGCGCTGATGCGCATGTCCGCAGCACCGGGGCGATGGCGCCGGTTTGGGGTGGTTATCTGGTGCTGCTGTTTGCGGGTTTCACCGCGATCACCCTGTGGTGGGATGCGCAGTTGATCGCCCGGACGGAGGAGGAACCCAACTATGCCGAACAGCGGCGGCAGGCGCGCGAAGCGCTTTACAGGCTGACAGTTTCCAATGACGGCCGCGCGCTGATATTTGAAGGTGAGATCACCTTTGGTCTCACCCGGCGGATTGCGCAGATGGCCAGCCAGCATCCCGGTCTGCATCGAATGACCCTGACCAGCCCCGGCGGTCTGATTGCCGAGGCCCGGGGCGCTGCCAGACTGATCCGCGAACACGGTTTTGCCACCCGCGCAGAGGGTTTGTGTGCTTCGGCTTGCACATTGATGTTCGCAGCCGGCCCCCGGCGCAGCCTCGGCGGGGACGGGCGGCTTGGCTTTCATAGCTATGCTTTGCAGTTCGAAAGCGGCCTGCCGCAGATAGATCTGGAAAGGGAGCAGGAAAAGGACCGCGCCTTTCTGTTGCAGCAAGGGGTGAGCGCCGAGTTTGCAAACAGGGTCTTTGCCATCCCCCACCGGGAGATATGGATACCGGATGCCACGGTCCTGCGAATTGGCGGTGTCATCACCGATTGACCGGTCAGCCGCCGTGCAACCGGGTTTTTCTTGCCGCCTCCGCTATTGCCCCCTAGCGTTTCAGCCAGCAACCGAGGGACATTTGTATGAAGCATATTCTATTTGCTGCGGGCCTGGGGCTAGCAGCATCGCCTGCCTTTTCCGGGCTGGAAGTCTGCAACAAAGCCGGGCAAAGCCTGAGCCTGGCCATCGGCTATTCCAGCGACGGGGATTGGATCTCTGAAGGCTGGTGGAACATTCCCGCCGGGGCGTGCAAAACGCCGGTCGGCGGTGATTTGAAGAAACGCTATTATTATTACCGGGCCAATGCATCGGGCGAGGCTTTTGCCAGCGGTGATTACACATTCTGCACGTCACCTGAGCCTTTTACCATTCACGGCGACACCCGATGCGGTCCGCGCGGGTATGAGACGCAGGGGTTTCGCAAGCTGGACACCGGCGAAACTGCCACGCATTTCACTCTGACACTGAATGCTGCGGCTGAAACGCCGGCCAAACAGGCCCCGGCCCAGCCGCAAGGCAGCACCCCGGGCAGCTTTGGCGAGCCCTATTCGGACAATGTGACCCTGCAGGGCTGTTATTCAGAAGGCCAGCGGGAGTGCAGTTTCCACGCTGGCGGCACCAAGTTCTTTGTTCGCGATGACGGGCGCACGCCGCAGTTTGTCTTTTCGGTCATGGAAACGCTGGACAGCGGTACGCCAATGACAGTGGAGGGCGATCTGGAAGCGGTTTACGACCGGACCGCGGATGTTGTGCTGCGGGATGTTTCGGTGCGGTCTTGGAACGAACATGACGGTCTTCTGAACAAGCTGCAGGGGCACTGGTATTCGGTGGACGATCCCAATGCGCAGTTTACCGTTCTGGGGGCGGAGCGGGACAACAGCTATGACGGTGCCTATGCCGGGCGGGACTATCTGGCCGTCTCGGAGCGGTGCTTCAATTTCGAGGGCGGCGGGCCGTATCTCTATGCCCGTGAGGAAGAGACCGGCGAAGACTACTGCTATGTGATCGACTATGTGGATCACCTGGAGCTGACGCTGATGTATCTGCCGCGCGGCAATATCCTGCGCTACCGCAAGCTGGACTGACCCCGGCACAGCTTGAGGGAGGGGGCGCAGGGCAAAAGAAAGGCCCGCCGGGCTGGCGTGGCGCATTCCGGATTTTGGGACACAACACGGGTCGCTCAATAATTCTTCGCCGATGACCAATCACAAATAAAAAGAAGGGCCGCATTGCGGCCCTTCCGTCATACCGTAGGGTCAGGACCCATTGATTTCCGCTGGGCGGCGTGATTCACGGTTCGAAAAATGAGCGGTGGTATGTCTGATCTTTTCTGGCTGACGGACGCGCAGATGGCGCGTCTTGAGCCTCATTTTCCGAAGTCCCATGGCAAGCCCCGGGTCGACGACAGGCGGGTTCTGAGCGGATTTATTTTCATCAATCGGAATGGCTTGCGCTGGCGTGATGCGCCCAAAGATTACGGCCCGCACAAGACCTTGTACAACCGTTGGAAGCGGTGGAGCGACAAAGGCATCTTTGCCCAGATGATGGCCGGTCTGGCTGCTGATCACGGCGAGGAAACGACCGTGATGATCGATGCAACTTACCTGAAAGCACACCGCACGGCCTCCAGTCTTGGGGTAAAAAGGGGGGCGTGGCCGCCTGATCCCTTGCCCGGCAGGGCATTGCGCAGCAATGTCCCGAGAGGGGGCGCACCAAGGGCGGCATGAACACCAAGCTGCACGCGATCTGTGACAGCCAGGGGCGTCCGCTGAACCTGTTCGTGACCGCCGGGCAGGTCAGTGATTACACCGGTGCAAAGGCGCTGCTGAGTGGCCTGCCTAATGTCCAGTGGCTTCTTGGGGATCGCGGATATGATGCCGATTGGTTCAGAGAGGCGTTGAAAGACAAAGGGATACGCGCCTGAATCCCCGGTCGACAGCAGCGCAAGAAAGCTATCAGATACGACAGGCGCCGATATAAGCGGCGCAACCGCATTGAGATTATGTTCGGCAGGCTGAAGGACTGGCGTCGCGACACGATACGATACGATACGATACGATACGATACGATACGACAGATGTCCAAAAGTCTTCCTGTCAGCAATCGCGCTTGCAGCCCTCGTTATCTACTGGCTTTGAAACTTAATGAGTCCAGAGCCTAGCAGGCATTAGATCACGAAGACACGCCAGGTGGGCGGCCCTGGTGTATGCTGGTTTCACAATAGATCCATTGAAACTCCCACGGGAATCGCGGTCTGTTTCCTGAAAGCTGAATTATCCATTGCGCAAAGTATTGATGACTTTCCGATGCTCGTTAGCATTGGCAATCTCATCCAGGGCATCCTGTGGAAGTTGGGTCAGCCCTTGGGCTGCATATGCCTTGTCGAGCCTTTGACTGAAGACACGCCAATGGCTTTCAGCACTGGCAAACAGTGCGGCTTCTTCGTAGCCCCCGTTGGTCTTTGGAAATGCATTGATGGAACGGTAAAAGTGTGCCCGGATTTCTGTGCATAGGCTTGCCGCACATTGGTGGGCATCAGTTGGTCGTCCAGGTAATTCTCCTGAACTGCCTGACCTGGGTCGACCGTTGTGTCGAAGTTTGCATCTATGCGAAACACATAGCCTGTGTCGATATCGGCACTGACAGAGCACTGCAGAAGTGTCAGGCGTCGATCGGAGCGGCTTTCCCAATTGACGCTGATAACAACATCGTCATGAGCGACCCTCATGTGAGGGTCGCCGCCCTTTGCCTCGCTCTTCTCCCTCCATTCTTTCAGTTTCGCTCGCTCATAGGCCAGCAGTGTTTTTTCCAGCCAGAATATTCTGTTATAAACCCGCTCAACCCCGCATTTCTTACCCGTGTCTGGATCAGCCAACAGCTTCCTAAGCGCGGAGATACTGGCACCATTGACCAACGCACGCAGCAGTCTGACGTTGTCATGCATTTTTTCCTGCTGCTGGTGATCAAGAGACACTGAGAAGCGTGCGCCAGCCTTGCCTTTGCAGGGCTTGTGAATAACCCTGAATCCAGCTGGCTTTGCTTTACGCCCGTTCTTTCCGGCGGGGATCTTTCCATGGGTTCCATTGAAAATGAAGTCGCCCGGCTTTTCGGGATATCTTGCGCCGCAGCGGCCGCAAGCTGGGCCTTCCAGAATTCCATTTTGAGTGATCAGCCGGTCAAACTCGCCTCGAAATGATTGTTCGAAAGAACGCTGAAAGACACATCACAGTCGTGATTGCCTTGCTGGTGGTGGCACACCAGAGACTTTCCATCTTCCCACTGGCGAGGATCCTTCGAATATTCAAGGGCTGTCGAGACTACCTGGGAATCTTGGTCGCCTGTGATGGTGTATTTCCCTCTACCTTTTCCCAGAGACGGAATTGCCGCAAACGCCTTTTTCTTTCTCGACTGTGCGTTTCTACCTACGAAGGATTAATGGATGAAGTCAGGCGCAACGCCGTAGTTCCCGCAATCGGGATCGCCGCAGCAGTTGAGGTTGATTGTATCCCCGATTTCGGGGGAGATTTGAGGAAGAGACAGTTTGGGCACGGACTTCACAGCGACACAGCCTTTCGTTCTGTTTCGTTTGGTCAAGTCGCCCTCCGTCAGGCAGTGCTCATATTGGCCAAATCTTCCCAAACCGAAGACTTCAGCGCATTTTTTGAAAAGTGTGGCCCCGGGACTTTTCTCCCGGGCAATTAACAATGTGCTATCAGAAAATATTCTTCAATATCAAACGCCTGCCGGGCAAAAACTCGGCAGGCGTTGCTTTTGTGTCCCAAAGTCCGGAATGCGCCAGGGCTGGCGGGCCTAGAGTATAAAACAACAGCAGCGATCTAAAGCTGCGCCATGACCTCGTCGGAAGCTTCAAAGTTGGTGGTGACACGCTGCACGTCGTCGTCGTCCTCCAGCGCATCAACCAGCTTCATCAGCTTTTGCATGCCTTCGAGATCCAGCTCGGTGGTGGTGCCCGGTTTCCAGACCAGCTTGGTGCTCTCGGATTCACCCAGCTCTGCTTCCAATGCGTTCGACACATCGTTGAGGTCGGTATCGGCGCAATAGATGATATGGCCGTCCTCGGAGCTTTCGACATCTTCTGCGCCGGCTTCGATGGCGGCCATCATAACGGTGTCGGCGTCGCCAGCGGCAGCCGGATAGGTGACTTCACCCTTGCGGTCGAACATGAAGCCGACCGAACCGGTCTCGCCCAGATTGCCGCCGTTCTTGGAGAAGGTGGAGCGGACGTTGGAGGCGGTGCGGTTCTTGTTGTCGGTCATCGTCTCGACGATCACCGCAACGCCATTGGGGCCATAGCCCTCGTAGCGGATTTCGTCATAGTTTTCAGCGTCGCCGCCTACGGCCTTCTTGATCGCCCGGTCAATCACGTCCTTGGGGACGGACTGGCTTTTGGCTTCCTTGACGGCCAGGCGCAGACGCGGGTTCTTGTCGGGATCAGGGTCGCCCATCTTGGCGGCCACGGTGATCTCCTTGGCCAGCTTGGAAAACAGTTTCGACCGCGCCGCGTCCTGACGGCCTTTGCGGTGCTGAATGTTTGCCCATTTTGAATGGCCTGCCATGGTGCATCCTTGCTGCTGAATATCTGAATTGGCGCCCATATAGCCTCTGTCAGTGCCGGGTTTCAAGCACCCTGCCCCGGCTTGGCCCTTGCTACGCGGGGTTTCGGAGTTAAGCTGGCCCGATGACATATGATCAAGCCGTTTTGTTTGCGTTATTTGCTGCCGTCTTTGCCCTGCTTTTATGGGGGCGCTACCGATATGATTTGGTCGCCTTTGCCGCGCTGATGGCAGGGGTGGTGCTGGGGGTGGTGCCCGCTGGCGGCGCCTTTGCCGGGTTTGGCCATCCGGCAACGCTGGTGGTGGCGCTGGTGCTGATTGTGTCCGCAGGGCTGGTGCGCTCGGGGGCAGTGTTCCTGATCACCCGGACGCTGGTGGACAGCGCCCGGGGCCTTGGCGGCCACATCGCGCTGATGGGCGGGGTCGGTGCGGTGCTGTCGGCCTTCATGAACAATGTCGCGGCGCTGGCGCTGCTGATGCCGGTAGATATCCAGACCGCGCGCAAGGCAGGCCGGGCACCAGGGCTGAGCCTGATGCCCCTGTCTTTTGCCACCATTCTGGGCGGCATGGCGACACTGATCGGCACCCCGCCCAACATCATCATCGCCGCGATCCGGGAGGAGCGGCTGGGAGAGCCGTTCCGGATGTTCGATTTTGCCCCCGTGGGCGGCGTGGCGGCGCTGGCGGGGCTTGGTTTTGTGGCGCTGATCGGCTGGCGGCTGATCCCGGCACGGGAGAATGCGGCCGGCGCCTCCGAGGCGCAGCTGGCGCCGTATATAGCTGAGCTGACTGTAGGCGAAGGCTCGGAGCTGACCGGCAAACGTCTGGGCGAATTGGACGAAGAGGCTGAGAAGGCGGATGTGGCGATCATCGGGCTGATCCGGGATGGCAAGCGCCGCTATGGCCGCTCCAGCGCTGCCATGCTGCGGGACGGGGATACCCTGGTGATCGAGGCCGAACCGGAGGCACTGGATGAATTCCGCAGCGCCCTGAAACTGGATTTTGCCGACGCCGCACGGCAGGAAAAACTGACGGCTGCAGGCGACGGGCTGGAACTGGTTGAGGTCGTGGTGCCGGAAACCGCCCGCGTGCGCGGCCGCAGCGCCCAATCCATTGGCCTGGCCTGGCGGCAAAGCGCGGTGCTGCTGGGAATCTCCCGTCAGGGCAGGAGGATCACCAAACACATCCGTCAGACTGAAATTGAAGCAGGGGATATTCTGCTGCTGCTCTGCCCGCGCGGGCGCAGTGCCGATGTCATTGACTGGCTGGGCTGCCTGCCGCTGGCGCAGCGCGGGCTGGCGGTAACGGCAAATGACAAGACCTGGGCCGCAATCGGCCTGTTTGCCGCCGCCGTTCTGGCGGCTTCTGCCGGGTTGATCTACCTGCCGGTGGCCCTGGGTCTGGTGGCGATCGGCTATGTCCTGCTCAAAATCCTGCCGGTGGCGGAAATCTATGACCACGTGGAATGGCCGGTGGTGGTGCTGCTGGGGTCGATGATCCCGCTGGGGGCGGCACTGGACAGCTCAGGCGGCACCGCATTGATTGCCAATGCGCTGACGGGCCTGACCGCAGGCCTGCCCGCCTGGGCCGTGCTGACAGTGCTGATGGTCGTCACCATGACGCTGTCGGATGTGCTGAACAATACCGCGACGGCCATTGTCGCGGCACCCGTGGGCATTCAGATGGCGGAGTCCCTGGGGGTGTCTCCTGACCCGTTCCTGATGGCGGTGGCGGTTGCCGCCTCGGCTGCGTTCCTGACGCCGATCGGGCATAAGAACAACACGCTGGTGCTGGGTCCTGGCGGTTACCGCTTTGGCGATTACTGGCGGATGGGGCTGCCGCTGGAGGTTCTGATCATTGCCGTCTCTATTCCGGCAATCCTGGTATTCTGGCCTTTGTAACGGGGACCAAAACTTTTGCGGAAAAGTTTTGGTAAAATCCTTTCACAAGGATTTTGCGGCCTGCGCGGGCACCTCAGCAGACTGTGCTTGCCGGTCTGCCCAAGCCTGCGACATCACCACAATGGCTGTTGATCCGCCCAGGACAGCGATCAGGAACAGTTTTTTGAAATCCATTTTGCACCCCATGAAATACTCCCTGTTTCATATGGGGCCGGTTTTAACAATTTCACGTAAACGGACACTGGTGAGGCGAAAAAACGCCATCGCCAATGGTGTCCGGTGCCATCAGAGCGGCCAGAAAAACGGAATGATCAGCGACGCAACCATGCCGACACTAATGTTCAGCGGGATGCCGACACGCAGGAAATCGGTAAATTTATAGCCGCCGGGGCCATAAACCAGCGTGTTGGTCTGATAGCCGATCGGAGTGGCAAAAGACGCCGAGGCGGCCACCATGACGGCCACCACCAAGGGGCGCGGATCCACCCCCATCGCCTGGGCCAGGCCAATGGCAATCGGTGTCACCACAACCGCGACAGCATTGTTGGAGACCAGCTCGGTCAGGACAGAGGTCAGCAGATAGACCGCCCAGACCAGCAGGAACGGCGGCAGCATCGAGAGGGCGGGCGCGATGGCGTTGACGATCAGGCTGACTGCGCCGGAGCTCTCCAGCGCGGCGCCGATGGCCAGCATCGAAAAAATCAACGCCAAGAGACGCCCATCGACAAATGAGAACGCCTCGTCCGCATCAATACAGCGGGTCACGAAC
The DNA here is from genome assembly GCF_001593695.1 of Leisingera sp. F5. Lineage (NCBI taxonomy): Bacteria > Pseudomonadati > Pseudomonadota > Alphaproteobacteria > Rhodobacterales > Roseobacteraceae > Leisingera > Leisingera sp. F5. The sequence goes on from NZ_LUKH01000006.1 coordinate 151,924, forward strand.
ACCAGCGATACCATCAGCAGCGACAGCATCAGGATTGGTGCGACGCCAAAGGCGGCCAGCAGAACGATCCCCAGCAGCGCAACAACGGCAATCGGCGCGTGGCTGCGGCGGTAGGCGCGCTGAGTCGGCTGCGAGACATCGGCCAGATCCATATCGGAGGCCAGACGCTGGATATCGGCGGGCGCCCCCTCCAGCAGCAGGGTGTCGCCGATCCGCACCACGAGGTCATCCAGCTGCACACCGATGTTCTGGTTCCGCCGGTGCACCGCCAGGGTATAGACGCCGTAGCGGCGGCGCAGGCGCATGGCGCCAAGGCTGCGGCCGACCATGCGGCAACCCGGGGTGATCAGCACTTCGACGGTTTCGGTCTCGACGGCGGAAACCTGATCCACCCGCTTGAGCTCCTTGTTGGTTTGCAGGCTCAACAGCTCAGTCATCCGGGTGCGCAGCACCACCCGGTCGCCGACCTGCAGCTCCACCCCTTTGAGGTTGCGGCGCAGCGATTCATCGCCGCGGATCACATCGATCAGCCGCACACCAGGGCGCTTGAACAGCTGCACGCCGGTGACTTCGCGGCCGATCAGGTTGCTTTCGGGCGGGATCACTGCCTCGGTGAAGAACTTCATCTTGGACTTATCGCTGAGCAGCATCGCCATGCTGTCCCGGTCCGGCAGCAGCCGCGGCGCGATGAAACGCAGGTAGATCATGCCATAGATGACCAGGATCACACCCAGCGGCGTGACCTCAAAAATGGTGAAGGGTTTCAGACCTTGCGCCCGCGCAACACCATCCACCAGCAGGTTGGTCGAGGTGCCGATCAGCGTCAGCGTGCCGCCGAGAATTGCTGCATAGCTGAGCGGGATCAGCATTTTGGAGGCGGAGACATTCAGGGTGCGGGAAATCTGGATGAACACCGGGATCATCACCACCACCACCGGCGTGTTTGACACCACAGCAGAGGCAGCAACCACAAAGGCCATCAGCAGCGCAATGGCAAGCCTGGGGTTCACTTCGGCCTGCTTCTTGGCAATTTGCGTGAAGGCATCCAGCGCCCCGGTCCGCACCAGGGCACCCATGATGATGAACATCGCCGCAATGGTCCAAGGCGCCGGGTTGGACAGCACCGGCAGCGCCTGATTGTAGGGCAGAACGCCGGTGGCCAGCATTGCCGCAACGCCGGTCAGCGCCACAACTTCGGTGGGATAGGATTCACGCAGGAAAGCCACGAACATGGCCAGGACAATGGCTATTGCCAGGACCGCGCTGCCGGTGTCACCAAATTGGAAGAACTGCATATACCGTGACGATGCCCATATTGTTTCAGACGGGTTTAGCGCGCTGCTGCACGCTCCGCCATCGCGCAGTTTCCCTGAAACCCCTGACCTGAGCAAGAAGTTCCGCATTCGCCCCGCTGCAGGGGCCTGAATTCGGGAATTTATGCGGAAATTCGCGGCTGCACCGGCAAATCATCCCGGCCCAGGCTGCACCGCATGGCGGCAGGGTGCGGCCTTAGGGGGCCGCCTCCTGCAGCAGCCCGCCGTTGCGCACCATGCGAATCTGCTTGGCAGCACCTGTGCGGTCGTCTGTCTCGACAAACACGCCGGACAGGGTGGCTGCGCCATTTGCAGGGGTAAAGCGGGCCTTGGGCATACCCGTCAGGAAACGGCGCATCGGTTCGGCCTTATCCATGCCGATGACTGAATTATAGTCGCCGCACATCCCGGCATCGGTCAGATATCCCGTGCCTTCGGACAGGATCTGCGCGTCAGCCGTCGGAACATGGGTATGGGTCCCGACCACCAGTGAGGCGCGGCCATTGCAGAAATGGCCCATCGCCATTTTCTCGGAGGTGGCTTCGCAGTGCATATCAACGATGATCGCCTGTGCCAGCCCGCCGCGGGGATGCGATTTCAGCACCGCCTCGACCGCACCGAAGGGATCATCGAATGCGCGTTTCATGAACACCTGGCCCAGCACCTGCACCACCAGCACCTTGCGTCCGCCCGGAGCCTGAAACAGCCGGTAGCCGCGGCCCGGCGCACCTTTGGCAAAGTTCAGCGGACGGATGATGCGCTGTTCTTTTTCAATGAATTGCAGCATGTCTTTCTGGTCAAAGGCATGGTCGCCCAGGGTCAGGCAATCGACTCCGGCCTCCAGCAGCAGCTTAGCGTGCTCGCCGCTCAACCCCATACCGTTGGAGGCGTTTTCGCCGTTCACCACAACAAAATCAAGCCGCCAGTCCTGGCGCAGACGCCGCAGATTTTCAGTAATGGCACTGCGCCCCGCGCGGCCCATCACATCGCCTAGAAACAGAATTCGCATGCAGGCGTGGTACCCGCATGCGGACGGCAGAACAAGGCCTGCGGCAAGCGCGCAAAACTTTTCTGAAAAGTTTTGCCAAGATTTTTCGAAAAACCCTGGTCGCGCGGCAAGCGTCAGCGGCTGAACTGCAGGATCCGGCTTTCGGTCACCAGCATGTCGAGCGGCTGATCGGTGGGTTCCAGCGGCAGGTCTTCGGCCTCCTGCGCATCAAAGGCAAAGCCGATCGCCAGCGTCGCCCGCTTGCCGCGCAGCAATTCCAGCGTGCGGTCATAAAAGCCGCCGCCGTAGCCCAGACGCCCGCCCTTGGCATCAAAGGCAACCAGTGGCACGATCAGGATCTCAGGCTCGAAAAAGTCATCTGTTTCGGGAACCATGGCGCCAAAGGGGCCGTCGCGCAACGGGCCTTCGGGCTGCCAGCGGCTGAATCTCAGCGGCTGCCCTGCCCCCATGATCACCGGTACGCCCACAGGCCCGTGCGCAGCGGCTTCGGCCATCGCAGGCACCGGGTCGATTTCCGTCCGGATCGGCAGAAAGCCAGACAGGGGCACACCGCGGTAGCCCGCCAGCACCTCGGACAGATGGCCTGCGGCACCTGGGATATTGCGGGCATGCGCCTCCTTGCGGCGGGCAAAGGCGGCCTTGCGGGCGGCGGCTTTAATCTCGGTCAGATCCGTCATCGCGGTCTCCTACAGCAAAACGGTGGCGGCAAGCCCGAGGAAGGCAAAGAACCCGACCACATCGGTCACAGTGGTCACAAATGCGCCTGAGGCCAGCGCCGGGTCAATACCGGCTTTCTCCAATAGAACCGGGATCACCGTGCCCGCCAGCCCCGCCACGACCAGATTGATCACCATAGCGACGGCAATCACCACCCCCAGCATTGGCGAGCCGAACCAGGCCAAGCCCACCAGCCCCATCACAATGGCAAAGATCACCCCGTTGACCAGCCCCACCAGCACTTCCCGGCGGATCACCCGCCAGACGTTGGAGCCGGTCAGGTCGCGGGTGGCAATCGCGCGCACCGCAACCGTCAGCGACTGGGTGCCGGCATTGCCGCCCATGGACGCAACAATCGGCATCAGCACCGCAAGGGCGACGAACTGGGCGATGGTGTCCTCGAACTGGGCAATCACCAGCGAGGCCAGCACCGCGGTTACCAGATTCACCGCCAGCCAGGGGAAGCGGCGCTTGGTGGTTTCGATCACCCGGTCAGCCAGCGAGCTTTCCTCGCCCACGCCAGCCAGGCGCAGAATGTCTTCCTCGTGTTCCTCATCCTGCACGATCATCGCATCGTCGATGGTGATCACACCGACCAGTCGCCCCTCAGCGTCGGTCACGGGCGCCGAGATCAGGTGGTACTGATTGAATGCATAGGCCACGTCTTCCTCGTCCTGGTCGGCGGGGATCACCTGAAAGGTGTCCTCGACCAGTTCGCTCAGCGGCACTTCGCGTTTGGTGGCCATAATCCGGCCAAGGGTGACATTGCCAATCGGGTGCAGGCGCGGGTCGACTAGAACAACATGATAGAACTGATCCGGCAGATCATCCGAGTTGCGCATGAAATCAATGGCCTGCCCGACGTTCCAGTGCTCGGGTGCCATCACCACTTCGCGCTGCATCAAGCGCCCGGCGGAGTTTTCCGGATAACTCAGAGATTGCTCAACCGCGACCCGGTCGGCGTCTTCAAGCGCATCCAGGATGGCTTCCTGCTGCGGCACTTCAAGGTCTTCGAGAAGATCGACGACGTCGTCGCTTTCCATCTCCCGGACCGCGTCGGCCAGAACCAGCGGGTTCAGCGTCTCGATAACCTCTTCACGGATCGACTCGTCCAGTTCGGACAGGATCTCGCCGTCGAACTCACGGTCATAGAGGCGGATCAGCCGCGCCCGGTCGCTGGCATCGATCTGCTCCAAAAGGTCGGCGATGTCGGCGGCGTGAAGGTCTTCCAGCAGATCCGTCAGCGCCTGCTGATCGCCCTGCTCCACCGCACCCAGAATCTGGGCAACCAATTTGCGGTCCAGGTCATAGGAGTCGTCCTGAGACAGGTCGCCGGTGATGTTGTCGCCGCTGCTCATGTGGTGCCCCCGGGTATTTTGTGAGTGTTTGCCTGCAAAATAGAAGAAGCGGCTACCGGAAAACAATGTCATCGGCATAATTTACCGGAGCTGATGCGGCGGGTATCCTGCCCGGAGCCATTTTGCAAGGAAAGGGTTGGAAGAATGGGCACCGATTACATCCTGAAAGGGCACGTGCTGTCTTTTGCCGGCTCTCCCTTCACCGCCGGCCAGCCGGAAGATGCCGTCCGGCTGCAGGACGCGGTGGCGGTGCAGGACGGCAAGGTCGCGGGCGCGGGTCCGCTGGCAGAAATGCAGGCGCTGCTGCCGGAGGCGGAGACCGTGGATTACAGCGGCAAGCTGGTTATGGCCGGGTTTGTGGACGCCCATGTGCATTATCCGCAGACCGCCATCATCGCCAGCTGGGGCAAACGGCTGATTGACTGGCTGAACAGCTATACCTTCCCGGAGGAGATGCGGTTCGGCGACCGCGCCTATGCGGATGATGTTGCCAATCGCTATCTGGACCTGACAGCCGCCCATGGCACCACCACGGTCTGCAGCTATTGCACCATTCATCCCGAAAGCGTGGATGCGTTTTTCACGGCGGCGCAAGGCCGCGGGCAGCGGGTGGTTGCGGGCAAGACCTGCATGGACCGCAACGCACCGGACGGGCTGCGGGACACCGCGCAGTCGGCTTATGACGCATCAGAAGCGCTGATCAGCCGCTGGCACGGGGTGGACCGGCTGGAATATGCGATCACCCCGCGGTTTTCCCCCACATCCACCCCGGAGCAGCTGGAGGCAATGGGCGCGCTTTGGGGCAAGCACCCGGACTGTCTGATGCAAACGCATCTGAGCGAGCAGATTGATGAGATCGAATGGGTGAAATCGCTGTTTCCGCAGGCCCGCGACTATCTGGACACCTATGAGGAGTTCGGCCTTTTGGGCGCCAGGGGTCTTTACGGTCACGCAATCCATCTGGAGGAGCGTGAACGGCACCGGCTGCGGGACTTTGGCGCGGCGCTGATCCATTGCCCGACGTCGAACACTTTTATCGGCTCCGGGCTGTTCGATATGGCCGGGCTGATGGCTGAGGGGCAGCGGATCGGCCTTGCCACCGATACCGGCGGCGGGTCCAGCTTTTCAATGCTGCGCACGATGGCGGCGGCCTATGAGATCGGCCAGCTGCGCGGCACGCCGCTGCATGCGGCGCAGCTGTTGTGGCTGGCGACCCAAGGATCCGCCACGGCGCTGCGGATGGAGACAAAGATCGGCAATATCGCCGCAGGTATGGAGGCGGATCTGGTGGTGCTGGATCTTGCCTCCACCCCTGCCATCGCCCAGCGGGCGGAACGCGCCGAGGACCTGTGGGAAGCGGTGTTCCCGACCATCATGATGGGGGATGACCGCTCGGTCGCCGAAGTCTGGATCGGTGGCAGGCGGGTATAGGAGAGGCGCTGGCGCGCCTCTGCCTGCGGCAGGAGTATTTTTAGAAAGATGAAGCCAGCGCCTGCGCCAGCCGGCCGTGGCGTTCGATGAGACGCGGCAGGTCGAGGGTGGTCAGCTCGCCGCCGCGGATGATCTGCTTGCCTTCGACGAACAAGTGCTTGACCTGGGTTGGGCCGGCCAGCAGCAGAGCTGCAGCATCCCAGCTGCCGCTGGACGCAATGCCGGTGGTGTCCCAGACCGCGACATCGGCGCGTTTGCCCGGCGCCAGGCGGCCGCAGTCCGGGCGGCCCAGCACATCGGCTCCGCCGCGGGTGGCGATCTCGAGTGTTTCATAAGCGCTCATCGCGTCGGCGCCGTTGGCAACCCGCTGCAGCAGCATGGCCTGACGTGCCTCGGCGCTGAGGCTGGCCATGTCGTTGCTGGCGGAGCCGTCCACGCCCAGCCCGACCGGCACGCCAGCGTCGCGCATCGCGCGCACCGGGGCGATGCCGCTGCCCAGGCGGCAGTTGGAACAGGGGCAATGTGCAACGCCGGTGCGGGTTCTGGCAAAAAGATCAATCTCTTGCACGTCAAGCTTTACGCAATGGGCGTGCCAGACGTCGTCGCCGGTCCAGCCCAATTCCTCGGCATACTGGCCGGGGCGGCAACCGAACTTGGCCTTGGAATAGGCGATATCCTCGTCGTTTTCGGCCAGATGGGTGTGCAGCATCACGCCTTTGTCGCGGGCCAGCAGTGCGGCATCGCGCATCAGCTCGCGGCTGACCGAAAAGGGCGAGCATGGCGCCAGGCCGACGCGGCACATGGAGCCCTCGCCGGCATCGTGGAAGGTGTCCACCACGCGGATCATGTCGTCGAGAATGGCCTGCTCTTTCTCGACCAGGCTGTCGGGCGGCAATCCGCCATCGCTTTCGCCGATGCTCATGGCGCCGCGGGTCGGGTGGAAGCGCAGGCCAACGTCGCGGGCAGCGTGGATGGTATCCTCCAGCCGCGATCCGTTGGGGTAGAGATACAGGTGGTCGGAGCTGAGGGTGCAGCCGGAAAGCGCCAGTTCTGCCAGGCCCAGCTGGGCAGAGACGAACATCTCATCCGGGGTGAATCGCGCCCAGATGGGATAGAGCCGCTGCAGCCAGCCGAACAGCAGCGCGTCCTGGGCGCCGGGCACCGCGCGGGTCAGGTTCTGGTAGAGGTGGTGATGGGTGTTGACCAGCCCCGGCGTCACCACACAGCCGCGGCCGGAGACAATGTCTCCGCTGGTTTGCAGCCCCTGCCCCACCGCGGCAATCCCGCCGCCGCGGATCAGCACATCGGCGCCATGTAGCACACGGCGGCTGTCATCCATGGTCAGGATGGTATCGGCATTTTGTATCAGGATCTCTGTCATTTACACACACTCCAAAAGACAGCCCGCTTCAGAGGAATGTGTGATTAGCCGATGGAAAACGGGCGAAGAACCGGCCTGCCGGGAAAACTACAGGCCGGGGGCGCCATTATCAACCCGTTTACGTCTGTTGCAGAAGTTCCAGCGCAGCCGCGTGGATATCCGCGTTGGCCGCGGCCAGGGCACGGCCACCGTTGTGGGCCGGGTTGCCCTGCCAATCAGTGACCATGCCGCCTGCCGCCTGGATCAGCGCAATCGGCGCCTGAATGTCATAAGCGTTGAGACCGGCCTCGATCACCAGATCCACTTGCCCCGCCGCCACCAGCGCATAGGCATAACAGTCGGTGCCATAGCGGGTCAGCTTGACGCGGGCCGAGACCCGTTCGAACGCAGCGCGGTCCTCTGGCGTACCGACTTCCGGAAAAGTGGTGAACAGGATGGCGTCTTTCAGCGCCGCAGTGGCGCGGGTCTGCAAAGATCTTTCGCCTAACGGGCCGGTCATGGAAGCAATTTCCGGCCCGCCGCAGAAACGCTCGCCGGTATAGGGCTGGTCGATCACCCCCAGGAATGGACCGTTTTCATCCGACAATGCGATCAGGACACCCCAGGTTGGCGTGCCGCTGATGAAGCCGCGGGTACCGTCAATCGGGTCCAGCACCCAAGTGCGGCCGGACGTGCCCGGTGCGGTGCCGAACTCCTCGCCCAGTATTCCGTCGTCAGGGCGCGTATCTGCCAAGATCGCCCGCATCGCCTGCTCGGCGGCCCGGTCCGCAACAGTGACCGGATCAAACCCGCCTTCGAGTTTGTTCTCAGCCGTCAGCGAAGATGTGCGGAAATGCGGCAAGATGGCAGCGCGGGCTGCGTCTGCCAGTCTGTGTGCAACGTCAAGATCAGATAAAGCGGCCTGTTTCATACCGTGACGGGTGCCACTCGCCCGGCACGATTGCAAGCGCAAACCCCGCCATCGCAGGTTTTGCGCTTGCAATTATTCTTCATTCGCCGTCCGGATTTCAGGCGACGTCGCTTAGCACACGTGCCAGTTCAAACAGGCGGCGACGCTGGTTTTCCGGGATTGCATAGTAGGAGCGCACCAGATCAAGGGCTTCCTTGTCGCCCATCAGGTCTTCCGGAACGGAGGCTTTCTCCGCAGGGGCTTTGCCCTCTTCCTGCAGCCCTTCGAAGAAGAAGCTCACCGGAACCTCAAGGGCGTCGGAAATATCCCAGAGCCGCGAGGCGCTGACCCGGTTGGCACCGGTCTCGTACTTCTGAATTTGCTGAAATTTAATGCCGACCTGCTCGGCGAGTTGCTGCTGTGTCATGCCGATCAGCCACCGGCGGTGGCGGATGCGCTTTCCCACATGCACGTCAACTGGATGAGCCATGCGTTTCTCCTAAGTCCAAATATCCGGCCGCAACCCGGACCGCTGCATTCCTATAACCTGTTCTGGCTGCGTCATATCTTTGCCGGAACAAGGTTCCCCATCAGAGCGATCTAAGCTCAACCTCTGAGCAAAAGTGTACAACCCTTGCGATTGATTGCAAGGCTGCCGTCGCCCCATGCGCAGCCCACACGTTCAAGCGCATGATTTCATGTATCATTTTTCTAAAGGTTTTGTTGCCAAGCGGCTGACGATCACGTACCTCCCCAGAAATAGCGAGGTGCAGCCAGGCGCAGCACCCCGCCAGTGTGAGGGCGCGAATCACACAGATTCCCGCAGAAGGTGAGGAAAAAACATGCAGGCTTTCCAAGTTCCAGCCTTTGACCGTCCGGCGTCGCTGACGGAAACAGACGTCCCGCCGCCGGGGCCCGGGCAAGCAACCGTTGCGCTGCGGGCCTGCGGTTTGAACTTTGCCGACCTGCTGATGGTGAAGGGCAGCTATCAGGACACGCCCGAGCCCCCCTTTACCCTGGGACTGGAAGCGGCAGGCGTGGTGACGGACTTGGGCGATGGCGCAAAAGGGTTTGCTCCGGGAGACCGGGTCGCAGTGTTCGGCGGCTCCGGCGGGCTGGCGGAAGCCGGGGTTTTCAACACGGCCCAGCTGATCCGGATCCCCGATGCGATGAGTTTCGAGCACGCCGCGGCAATGCAGATCGCCTATGGCACCAGTCATATGGCGCTGGATCATTGCGCCCGCCTGCAGCCGGGCGAGACGCTGCTGGTAACGGGGGCCGCCGGCGGCGTCGGGCTGACGGCTGTTGAGATCGGCAAACTGATGAGCGCGACAGTGATTGCCCAGGCCCGCGGGCAGGAGAAGCTGGAAGTGGCTGCCGCTGCCGGTGCAGACCACCTAATCGATGCCGGTGAAGACCTGCGCAGCACTGTGAAGGCTTTGGGCGGGGCAGATGTGGTCTATGACGCAATCGGCGGAGACGTCTGGAAGGCCGCTTTCCGCTCTGCCAACCCAGGCGCGCGGCTGCTGCCGGTGGGGTTTGCCGGCGGTGAAGTACCGCAAATCCCCGCCAACCACCTGCTGGTGAAGAACCTGACGGTGATCGGGTTTTATCTGGGCGGCTACATGAAATTCCGGCCCGAAGCGGTGCGCCGGTCCTTTGAGACGCTGTTTGCCTGGCATGGAGAAGGCCGCATCAAGCCGCATATCAGCCACACCCTGCCGCTGGACCGCGCCGCTGAGGGGCTGGACCTGCTGCGCAGCCGCAAGTCCACCGGAAAGGTGGTGATCACGATTGGCAGCAACAGCTGACCGGAAGAAACCGCGCGACTGGACTTCTCCAGCCGCGGTCGGAGCATCAGTTCGTTAGCTTGCAGCGCGCAACGGCGCCGACCACAGCCCCTGGAATGCCTGGCGGATGAACTCCGCCAGCTCCTCGACATAGGGCGCGCGCACGCGCTCGGCCCCGTAGAGGTTGATGTGCTGCATCGGAAGATCCGGCAGGCCGCAGCCCTGTTCGACCAGTTCCTGATAGCCCGGCTGCGTCCCCTCCAGCAGCACACCGATGGCCAGGTCGGCGCTGACCGTTGCCTCGACGGTCCGGTCGGAATCGCTGTCAAGCGCCATCTCCCATTCGATGCCAGCCTGATCCAGCGCCGCTGTGGCCACAGGGCGGAAACTGCAGTTGCGGCAAAAGCCAAGCCGCAGAGGACGCTGCCGCCAGACCGATCCGTCCGGCGCGCCAACCCAGCGCAGCGGCATGCTGTGGATCGTCTCGCCACCATCGCCTGAACCGTTTTCCGTGGTCAGAATCAGATCGAAGGCGCCGCGCCCGAATTCGGTTTTGAGGTCGCGGGTGTTGGACGTGCAAAGGTTTACATTCACCCGCGGGTAACTGAGATTGAACCGCTTCAGCACTTGCGGGATGACCGGATGCACCACGTCATGCGGCACCCCCAGCAGCACCTCGCCTTCAAAGGCCTGGTCTGTCAGCCTGCCGATCACCTCGTCATTCAGCGCCACCATCCTGCGGGCATACCCCAGCATCTGCTCGCCTTCCGCTGTCAGCGCAATGGTGCGCCCGGAGCGGTCCAGAAGGCTCAGCCCCAAAAGCTCCTCCAACCGCTTCATCTGCATGGAGACCGCCGACTGGGTGAGATGCAGAAAGCCGGCCGCCCGGGTGACGCCGCCATTGTCCGCCACCGCCACAAAAGAGCGGAGCGTCGTGATATCGAGATTCCTTATCATCACAGCACCTGATGCATTAGATCAAAAACATTCGTTTTTAAAATGTGCCACAAGACGCCATATTCATCAACACAATTGATCACCCAAAAGGGACGCATCACAAACTCAACTGAAGGATCCGCGCCATGACCTTTGCAAGCTCTTCCTGCTCCGCCCCGTCCTGCCCCCCCTCGTGCTCCGCCGCCAAGCCGCCGCTGTCACTGACCGCCCGCTTGCAATTGCACGTATCGGCATGGCGGCAGCGCCGCCAGCTGGCCAAGCTGGACGCCCGCGCACTGGACGACATCGGCGTGACCCGCGCCGAAGCCGACGCCGAGGCCCGGCGCGGGTTCTGGAGCGCACCGGATCACTGGACCCGCTGAGCAACCGCAGCCCCAATTGATGCCCGCATTCGAGGCGGGCCGCCAGCCGGCGGCCCGTTTCCTCGTTTTTCATGTATTTATTGCCCTGAAATACTTGAACCGGAACGCAGTTCCCCCGATATTTAGCGGGAATGCTGCCGGCCGCGGCCCAGTTCGTGTGCCGGCAGCTAGGGAGTAATATACGGAGACCACCCAAGATGGCACAATTCGACACCATCCGGTCTGCCGCCGGCGCCCGCGCCGCGCAGATTGATGAGGGCCTGCGCGCCCATATGAACAAGGTCTACGGCACCATGGCCGCAGGCACGTTCATCACTTTCCTCGCAGCCTGGGCCATTTCCGGCCTGGCCGTCACTGCAGACCCGGCCAATGCCGTGGCCCAGCTGAGCGCGGACAAGTATCTGACCAACATCGGCTATGCGCTTTATGCCTCGCCGCTGAAATGGGTTATCATGTTTGCACCGCTGGCCTTTGTCTTTGGCATCGGCGCGGCTGCAAACCGCATGTCGGCAGCCGGCGTTCAACTGCTGTTCTATGTTTTCGCCACTGTCATGGGTCTGTCGATCAGCTCGATCTTCCTGGTGTTCACCGGCGAGAGCATCGTGCAGGTGTTCCTGATCACCTCCATCGCCTTTGCAGGTCTGTCGCTGGTTGGTTACACCACCAAAAAGGACCTGTCCGGCATGGGCGCCTTCCTGATCATGGGGTTGATCGGCCTGATCGTGGCTTCGATCGTCAATATCTTCCTGGCGTCGTCGGCGATGGCCTTTGCGATTTCGGTGATCGGCGTGCTGATCTTTGCAGGCCTCACCGCCTATGACACCCAGCGAATCAAGAATGACTATCTGCAGATGGCCCACTCGGGCGACCAGGAATGGCTGGCAAAGTCCGCCATCATGGGCGCACTCAGCCTTTATCTGGACTTCATCAACATGTTCATGATGCTGCTCCATCTGCTTGGAAACCGCGAATAAGCACTCAAAGTATTCCAAAGTCAGCGAGGGGCGGGTCACAACGATCCGCCCTTTTTCATTTCAACAACAATAAGAGGGATGACCCCATGAAGATTATCGAGATTCCCGCGGTGGAGGCAGACCGTCTGCTGCCGCTGTTGCAGGACCTGCATGCGCTGCACGCCGAACATCAGCCGGAGCGCCATGTCCCGGCCCCCGGCAACGATGATCTGGCCGCCTGGCTGCAGGACTGGCTGCAGGAGGGCAACGTTTATGCGCTGGCCGCAGAAAGCCCGCAAGGAATGCTGCTGGGCTATCTGATCTACGAGCTGCAGAACCGCCCGGCGCTGCCCATCCGTGCGGCTGAGACCCGCGCCATGCTGCACCATATCTCGGTGACCGAAGCCTGGCGCCGGATGGGGGTTGGCAAGGCGCTGCTCGAGGCGATGAGGGCACAGGCGCTGGCGGCGGGCGCCACAGTGGTTGCAGCCACCTATGCGCCGTTCAACACCGCCTCAGCCGCGCTGTTGCAGGGGATGGGAATGGATCCGGTGCTGACAATGGCCGAGTGGCGCGCCTAGTGTAAGCCTCTGACGTCAGGATCCGGCGGCTGTGCAGTCCAGCCCGGCGGAGATGGCAATTGTACCCCGGCGGCTCGACACCTCGCGCACTTCGCCGTCCGGGCGGCAGCCGGAAGCATCCGTGACCAAATCAAGGAACTCAGCCGCCGGGATCTCCGGCAGGCTGGGCACCGCACTGTCCTCCGGGACGCTCAGAACCGCCATTCCGGCACTGCCTGAACGGACCAGGCACAGCGCCAGCCTGCGCCCCTGCAGATGCACGATTTTGTCCACCACCGCCCGCTGACCGCCAGCACGGGCTGGCGATGCGGCCTGCAGATGCTGTGCCTCGACTGCGGGCGGTGGCGGCACCGCCTTGCCTGCGTCAAAGGAACTGGAGACCGGCGCCCCGGCCGCTGTCAGTGCAGCCGCAATCATGTAAACCTTCACAGCACATCCACCCGTTTGTTCATTAACCCACGGGCTTAAGGCTAGGCCGGAATTGGGGCGCAAACGTGCCGCGGCAGCCGGCCGCGCGGCGGAATCAGCCCTGCATTTTCCGAGAATTTGAAACAGCCGCGCAAAACGCCAGGCCAGCCAAAAGAAAACGGGCCGCGCCAGGCGCGACCCGTTTCCGGAAATCATTCCAAAGGAAAGGCTTACTTGATCTTGCCTTCTTTGTACTCGACATGCTTGCGCACAACCGGGTCATACTTCCGCACGACCATTTTTTCGGTCATGGTGCGTGCGTTTTTCTTGGTCACATAGAAGTGGCCGGTGCCCGCGCTTGAGTTCAGGCGGATCTTGATTGTGGTCGGCTTCGCCATGGTGCTTCTCCTGCGTCCGAAAAGGCAGGGGCCTCTCGGTAAATTCCTATCTGAAGCCCGGCTTGTACCTGCCCCAGCCCCCAAGTCAATAGGATTCGCCCCATATCCCAGAGTGTTTTATGCGCAGAAGGCCTGTAAGCCGGATCCTGTCCCCCCGGGACCGTAATCCCGGGCTCGACGGCCATTCATCTGGGGCGCGCATTGCTGCGCACCTCTAGCTGCCAACCCGGCCCCTCTCGGCTGAAGCGTGCCTAGCAGCGGTTTCCCGTTTCCGGGACCTGCCTGCGCGGGGGCCCTATTTGGCATTGCTCCCGGTGGGGCTTGCCGTGCCGCCCCTGTTGCCAGGAGCGCGGTGGGCTCTTACCCCACCGTTTCACCCTTACCCGCCGAATGCTCCGTTGGCGAACCTCCGGTCCGGCGGGCGGTCTGTTTTCTGTGGCGCTTTCCGTCGGGTTTCCCCGCCCGGGCGTTACCCGGCACCGTTGCTTCATGGAGTCCGGACTTTCCTCGCGGGGCCGGAACCCCACGCGGCCGTCCAGCCTTCTGCGCGAAAGGAGGCGTAGAAACATCGGCGCGCGGCGTCAAGCGGATAGTGCAGACGGCAGGGGCTTTGCCCCTCTTGGCCTGCGGCCAGAAGAAGACCGGCCCCGTCCCCACACCCTGGACAGTTTCCCGGACCACCCGGAAGAGCTCCGCAAGCATTAGGTCCAGCTGCGGGCTGTTTCCAAGGGAGAAAAGTCGGCTGGCTGCAGCGGACCTTTCAACCAGGGCTGATACCGCAGACGGACAGCCTGAAGCAGTGTGCTGTCATCAACATCCGCAGTAAAGCCCGCATCGCGCGCTAGATTGCGGAACAGCTGCGGCTGTTCCGATGCATCCTGCGGACCTTCGCCACGGCCTCCCTCAGCCGCAAGCTTTTGGCGTGCAAGGCGCTGCCAGTCGAAATGCGGGCCGGGATCGAATTTGCGCCCCGGCGCCATGCAGGAATGACCGATGACCCCGGCCGGAGCGATAGACCAGCGCTGCATGATACCGTGCATCAGATCTTCAAGCACCGTCATCTGCGGTGCGCTGAAGGGATGCGTGCCACGATTGTCCAGTTCTATGCCGATGGAGCGGGAGTTTATGTCCGCCTGGCCGCACCACTCCCCTGCCCCGGCATGCCAGGCGCGGCTTTCCTCGGCTACCAGTTGCCAGAGTGAGCCATCCGCGCCGATCAGATAATGGGCCGAGACTTCGGCTACGGGGTCGCAGAGCCGCTCAAGCGCGGCCTGCGCGCCATCCATGGCAGTGTAATGCAACACAATCAGGGACGGCGTCAGACCGTCCCTGCGCGGCCCTGAATTCGGGCTGGGGTGCCAGCTGGCGCCCGGATGATCAGGCCCGCGTGGATCCGGGGCCATCAATTCTGGATGGCCAGCCGGTACGGCGCCGGGTCCCAGCCGCAGGCAAATCCGTCGCCATCCGGATCCAGCGCCTTGCGGTCCCGCTGCGGGCCGCCTGCCTCGAGGAATGCGGTCTGGGCCTGGTCGGGTGAGGCAAACTCGGCGCAGTTGCGCTTGCTGCGCGCCTGCAGGTTGATGCCCGCACGGCTGTAGAGACGGGCGCCCTTGGGATTACTGGTGCTCAGCGCGTAACGCACGATGTTGGGACTGGCGCCGTCGGTCCGCTGCGGCACTGCCACCGGCTGCACCTGCTGGTATTGCGCCCGCTGGCGCTCCAGCCGGGCGGCATCGCTTTCGATCGACTGACGGGAGGAGACCGCCTGGAAGTCGTTCTCATCCGAAATGCTGCCATTCCCGCCCGGTTGCGGCGCCGGGTTGGAGGGGCTGGCCTGCAGCGGCGCGACCCCGGAGTTCGACTGTGATGCCGCAAGGGCCGCCGCCGTTTCGCGGGCGATGTCGGCGTCGCTGCCGGCAGCCGGCGCGGAAGACGTGAAGGTGCCTGCCGCCGAAACCGAGCCGGGACTGCGCGGCGCCGGGCTCACTTGATAGGGTTCGGTGGAGACCCGCGCAGGCGGCACCAGCGGCTCACCCGTAATTGTGGTGCCCGCGGCGGGCGGCGGTGCAAAAGGATCGCCGTCAATGCCGACGTTTGCGGCGCTGTCGGGGACCTGAGGGGAACAGGCAGCCATAACCAGAAGGCTGCCTGCAGCGGCGTAAGATGCGAATGCGCGCATGGGGTTACCTGTCAGTTCTGCTCAACTCATTGAGCAGAGCTTTACCACCATTGCTGCGGCTTGGCTACAAAGCCTGCGGCATTCTCCAGCGCATAGGCAGTGTTCAGCAGATCGCCCTCATCCCAGGGCTTGCCGATCAGCTGCAGGCCCAGCGGCAGGCCCTGGCTGTCCAGCCCCGCGGGCACCGCAATCCCCGGCAGCCCTGCCAGGTTCACGGTCACGGTAAAGACGTCGTTCAGGTACATCTGCACCGGATCGGCATCCGTCATCTCACCCAGGCCAAAAGCCGCCGAAGGGGTTGCCGGGGTCAGGATCGCATCGACGCCTGCAGCAAACACGTCCTCGAAGTCCTGTTTGATCAGGGTGCGGACGCGGCGGGCGCGGTTGTAATAGGCGTCATAGAAACCCGCCGACAGCACATAGGTGCCAACCATCACCCGGCGCTGAACCTCGTGGCCGAAACCTTCGGCGCGGGTCTTTTCGTACATCTCGGTGATGCCATCGCCGGCTTCCAGCGCGGCGCGCTGGCCATAGCGGACGCCGTCGTAGCGGGCCAGGTTCGAAGACGCCTCAGCCGGGGCAATCACATAGTAGGCAGGCAGCGCGTATTTGGTATGCGGCAGCGAGATATCAACGATCTCGGCGCCTGCGGCCTTCAGCATCTCAGCGCCGTCGGACCACAGCTTTTCAATCTCACCCGGCATGCCGTCCATCCGGTATTCCTTGGGGATACCGATTTTCTTGCCCTTGATGTCGCCGGTCAGCATCGCCTCGAAATCCGGCACCGCCAGTTCGGCGCTGGTCGAATCCTTGGGATCATAGCCGCACATGGCTTCCAGCATGATCGCCGCATCGCGCACCGATTTGGTCATCGGCCCGGCCTGATCCAGCGAGGAGGCGAAGGCAACAATACCCCAGCGCGAGCAGCGGCCGTAGGTCGGCTTGATGCCGACAGTACCGGTGAAGGCGGCTGGCTGGCGGATCGAGCCGCCGGTGTCGGTGCCGGTGGCTGCCAGGCAAAGGCCGGCAGCAACAGCAGACGCAGAACCGCCGGAGGAGCCGCCGGGCGTCAGCTGCGCGTCATCATTGCCGCGGCGCCAGGGGCTGACGGCATTGCCGTAAACCGAGGTTTCATTGGACGAGCCCATGGCGAATTCGTCCATGTTCAGCTTGCCCAGCATGACGGAACCGGCATCCGCCAGCTTCTGCGAGACGGTGGATTCATATTCCGGCTTGAACCCTTCCAGAATCCCCGAGGCTGCCTGCGACGGCACCCCCTTGGTGCAGAACAGATCCTTGATGCCGACCGGCAGGCCGCACATAGAGGGGGCCTCGCCCGCCTTGATGCGCACGTCCGCGGCTTTGGCGCGGTCCATGGCAATCTCCGGCGTCTTGTGCACAAAGGCGTTCAGCGCGTCCGCGGCATCAATCGCCTTGAGGCAGGCTTCGGTCAGCTCAACAGATGTGGTATCGCCCTTGCGCAGCGCGTCGCGGGCCTCAGCCAGGCCCAGTTTGTTCAGATCGCTCATGTCTCTTACTCCACCACTTTGGGCACTGCGAAGAATCCTTCGCGGGCATCGGGCGCATTGGCCAGCACCTTGTCCTGCTGGCTGCCGTCGGTGACTTCATCCACGCGGCGTTTCAGGCGCTGCGGGGTGACCGAGGTCATCGGCTCAACGCCCTCAACATCCACTTCGTTCAGCTGCTCAATGAAGCCCAGGATAGTGTTGAACTCGTCTGCCAGCGCCGGAAGTGCTGCGTCTTCAACCTTGATCCGGGCCAGTTTGGCCACCTTGGCGGCGGTGCTTTGGTCAATCGACATGGAAACCCTCATCTGGTGTTGGATAGGCATTTACCGCTGCGCTGCCCTGCCTGCAAGCCTGCAAGCTGCGGCTGCCCCGCAATCGAACCTGCAGGGAAAACTTGCCGGCACGTCCGCATTCCTTTTCGCCCTCAGCCTGCTAGGCTCCCGGCAAGGACAATGGGAGGAAAAAACCGATGAAGATCATTTGGCTGGGCCACGGCTCATTCCGCATTGAAACAGGCGGCCAGGTGCTGCTGGTGGACCCTTGGCTCAGCGGCAATCCGGTTTTGCCGGAGGATCAGCATGACGCTGCAATTGCGGGCGCCACCCATATCCTGCTCACACATGTGCATTTCGACCATGTGGTGGATGTGCTGCCGCTGGCAAAACGGCTGGAGGTGCCGGTGATCGGGCAATACGACCTGATGGGGCTGTGGGGCGAAACCGAAGGGGTGGAGACCGTGGGATTCAACAAAGGCGGCACCGTAGATCTGGGGGGCGTGAAAGTTGCGATGGTGCCCGCCTCGCACAGCTCAACCTTCAACACTCAGGACGGCTTGCGCACCGGCGGCTCGGAAGCGGGCTACATGCTGATGGCGGAGGGCAAGACAGTATACCTGTCCGGCGACACCGCGATCATGGCAGATATGGACTGGATGGGGGATTACTACAAACCCGATATCGGCATCCTGTCTGCGGGCGGGCATTTCACCATGGACATGAAACAAGCTGCCTATGCGGCCAAGCGCTATTTCAACTTCAAGACAGTGATCCCTTGCCACTACAAAAGCTTCCCGGTCCTGGAGCAGGACGCGTCGGATCTGATTGAGGGGCTGCCAGGGGTCGAGGTCATAGAACCGGAGGTGATGAAGGCGATCGAGCTTTAATCCGGGACCGTCGCCGGGCAGCTCCCGCCCGTTGCAGGATCCGCAGGGCGGATCCGCTCCCGTTGGGCCGGGCGCCGGGCCTCATGGCCCGGCGCGGTTGCGCTTCATTCATAGGTTTTCAGCCAGACGCCTCCAGCCGTGGCGCGGTAAAGGCGTTGCGCGCCTCTGCCGCCTTTTCGCGGCAGATACAGCCGTTGGCGTGGTCGTTGATCAGACCCATCGCCTGCATAAAGGCAAAGGCAGTCGTCGGGCCGACAAATTTCCAGCCGCGTTTTTTCAGCGCCTTGGACAGCGCTACCGAGTCCGGGCTGGTTGAGGCGCTCTGCGGTTCCGGCAGGTCTTCCGCCTTTGGTTCAAAGCTCCAGAAAAACGCCGCAAGCGAACCGGCCTCGGCCACCAGTTCCCGGGCGCGGGCAGCGTTGTTGATCACCGCTTCAATTTTGCCGCGGTGGCGGATGATGCCCTTGTCCTGAAGCAGGCGCTCCACATCCGCCGCGCCGAACTTGGCCATTTCGTTGAAACCGAACCCGGCAAAGGCGGCGCGGAAATTCTCGCGCTTGTCGAGAATGGTGCGCCAGCTGAGGCCGGACTGGAAGCTTTCCAGGCAGACCTTCTCAAACAGGCGGATGTCATCGCCAACCGGATAGCCCCACTCCTCGTCGTGATAGCGCAGGAAATCCGGGGCCGTAGCGCTCCAGGCGCAGCGGGGATGACCGTCGGCAGCGGTGAAGATACGGCTCATTCCCCGCCCCGCAGAAAATCAAGCCGGGGGTCCATCATGGTGGGCGCCACGCCGATGATTTCCGGTTCCACCACGCCGCCGGTCACAAAAGGATCCCGCGCCACCCGTTCGGCCAGTTCCTCTTCGCCTTCGCCCACGGCGAGGATCGCGCCGCCTTCGCCATCGGTCATTGACCCGGCAGCAAGGAACACCCCGTCCTCGAACCCCTGTTGCAGCCAAGCCTTGTGGCCCTCCAGGAACTCGGCCAGGCGGTCCTTCTGCGCCGCGAATGAAAGCAAAATAAAATACATGCGTGTCTCCTGTGATGAGTGTTAGGCAGGCTGATCCCCTGGCAGTTGATCCCGGAGCCAATCCAGCATCAGCACCACTTCCCTATTGATGAATTCCACATCGCCAAACGCCTGTGCCAGCGTTGCCGCCCCCTGGCTGCGGGCCAGCAGGTGCATGGCCAGGGTGTCCGCCCCTTCGCCGCAACCCAACTCCTCAAACTGGTGGCACAGCCAATCACGGAATAGGGTGAAGATGGCAATGGCCTGATCCCGGACGGCGTGATCCAGTTTGCCCAGCTCCGCCACCAGCGTGCCGACCGGGCAGCCGTAGAGGGTGATCTTGGCCTGATTGGCGATAAGGATGCGAATAAAGCAGGCAATCCGCTGCTCGGGGCTGCTGCCCTCCGCCTGCCACTCGTTCAGCATGGCGCGGGTACTGGCCATGCGGTGCGCGATCACCGCTTCAAGAATCTCGTCCTTGGTCTTGAAATGATAATAGAAATTGCCGCGCGAGATGCCAACCAAAGCAGCGATATCCGCGAATGACGTTGCCTCGAACCCGCGTTCATAGAACAGCTGATCGGCGGCTTCTGCAATCCGGTCTTTGGTTGTTTCCTGCGTCATCCAAACCCCTAGGACAAACGACCTATACCCCTCTATAGGACAAATGACCTAATCCTGCAACCACTAGAAGACCGGCGGAAGATCATGGGCACCCGCTCAGCGTTTTTCTGCGAAGAAGTCCTTGAGCAATGCGCTGGCCTCAGCTTCGGCAATGCCGTCATAAACGTCAGGCGCGTGATGCGCCTGGGGATGGGAGAAGACGCAGGCGCCATGCGCCACACCGCCGGACTTGGGGTCGGAGGCGCCATAATAAACCCGGCGGATGCGGGCAGCGGCGAT
The DNA here is from genome assembly GCF_001593695.1 of Leisingera sp. F5. Classification (NCBI taxonomy): domain Bacteria; kingdom Pseudomonadati; phylum Pseudomonadota; class Alphaproteobacteria; order Rhodobacterales; family Roseobacteraceae; genus Leisingera; species Leisingera sp. F5. The sequence continues at coordinate 172,255 of NZ_LUKH01000006.1, forward strand.
GGCGGCGGCGCACATGGCGCAGGGTTCCAGCGTCACATAGAGGTCATAGCCACTGAGCCGTTCGCTGCCCAAGCGCGCGCAGGCCTCCCGGATGGTCAGGATCTCGGCATGGGCGGTGGGATCGTTCAGCTCGCGGGTGCGATTGCCCGCCAGGGCGGCAACCTGTCCGTCCGGTGCGATCAGAACGGCGCCGACCGGCACTTCGCCGCGGTCTGCCGCGGCTCGCGCCTGTTCCAGCGCCTTGTCCATATGCGATTTGAATGCCATACCCCTTCCTGCCCGCGATTGTGCGCTTTCGCAAGGCGGCGGAATGCTCTATGGCACGCATATGAGCAAAACACCCGCATCCCCCAAGGGCAAACCCGGCCCGAAACCCCAGCCCCGCAAAGCTGCAGCGCCCGAGGCCGGCGCCTCGCCCGAGGGCGACCGCATCGCCAAGGTTTTGTCGCGCGCAGGCGTCGCCTCGCGCCGGGAGGCTGAACGGATGATTGCCGAGGGCCGCGTGTCAGTGAACGGCGAGAAGATCGACAGCCCGGCGCTGAACGTGACCGCCGCGGACCGGATCAGCGTCGATGGCAAACCCCTGCCCGAGGCCGAAGCGCCGCGGATGTGGCTGTATTACAAGCCTATCGGCCTGGTGACCTCGAACAGCGACGAAAAGGGGCGCACGACGATCTTTGACGAGCTGCCCGAAAACATGCCGCGGGTGATGACTGTCGGGCGGCTTGACATCAACTCCGAAGGCCTGCTGCTGCTGACCAATGACGGCGGCATCAAGCGCAAGCTGGAATTGCCCTCGACCGGCTGGCTGCGCCGTTACCGGGTGCGGATCAACGGCCGTCCCAAGGACGAAGATTTTGCTCCCTTGCGCAAGGGGCTGGTGATCGAGGGTGAACGGTTCCAGCCGATGACCGTGGCATTGGACCGTCAGCAGGGTGCCAATGCCTGGCTGACCGTGGGCCTGCGCGAGGGCAAGAACCGCGAGATCCGCCGCGCGATGGAGGACATCGGCTATAGTGTGAACCGGCTGCTGCGGATTTCTTATGGCCCCTTCCAGCTGGGCGAGTTGAAACCCGGGGAAGTCGAGGAGCTGCGCTCGCGCGTGGTGCGCGACCAGCTGGGGCTTGCTCCGGAAGAAGAACAGCCCGAAGCCCGCCCGACCCGTTCGCGCGGCGGCAAGCCTGCAGGCAGGCCCGGCGGCAAGCCAATGGGCAGACCGGCTGGCAAACCGGCAGGAAAACCGATGGCCAAGCCGGGCGGAAAACCCGGGCAAAAGGCGCAAGGGAAGCCGGGCAAACCCTCCGGCAAGCCGTCAGCGCCCCGCGGCGACGGCACTGCCCAGCGCGGTGGCGCGAAGCGTCCGATCGGCAAGAATCCCCGCCGCTGAGCCATTTCCCGCAGACTTCCCCCTAGCAACACCGCCAGCTATCCCCTAGATTTCCAATCAGTTAATCTTTGCTGGCCGTTCTGGGGGGACCTGCGTGCAGAAACTTGCCTATGCTGCCCTGTTAATCCTGATGCTGGGTCTCAGCACCGGCTGGATTGTCGGGGGCTGATCCTATGGCACAGCGTTACGGCGGCAAATACAGCCCCGATGGAAAACCCGCGCAGCAGCCCTCGGAACCCGCGCAATCCTTTCGCAATGCGCAAGTAGACCCTGTTGGCATGCGAGCCAACCTGATGTTCGTGCCGCCTGCGATCCTGACGCTTTTGTCTTTGAATGACGGTGCAACCGGGCTGGCGCTGGGTTTGGTTGGCGCAGGTCTGTGGACCGGCGGTGCCTTCCTGCTGCGCGAAGGGCTGAAGGCCGAGGCGGCCTTTGCTGCGCGCAAAGTGGCCCGCAAACCCGCCCTGCCCCGCAAGATCCTGGCGGCCTTGCTGGCAGGCACAGGCGCGGCGCTGGCAGCATGGAAAGCCGAACCCGGCATCCTGACCGCAGCTATCTATGGCGCCGCAACCCTTGGGCTGCACATTACCGCATTCGGGATCGACCCCCTGCAGGACAAGGGCGCCGAGGGCGTCGATGAATTCCAGCAGTCCCGCGTGGCACGCGCGGTGGACGAGGCTGAAGCGAGCCTTGCGGCAATGAAAGACGCCGCCCTGCGCGCCCGCGACCGCAAGGTCGAAGCCCGGGTGGAGCAGTTCCAGGCGGTGGCCCGCGACCTGTTCCGCACGGTCGAGGAAGACCCGCGCGATCTGACTGCGGCGCGCAAGTATCTTACCGTGTATTTACAAGGCGCCCGCGATGCGACGGTGAAATTCGCCGATATCTACACCCGCAGCCAGGACGCTCAGGCCCGCACCGATTACCTGGCGCTGCTGGACGATCTGGAACAGAATTTTGCCGCACGCACCCGCAAGATGCTGGTCGAGGACCGGGCGGATCTGACTATTGAAATTGATGTGCTGCGCGACCGTTTGCAGCGTGAAGGGGTCCACCTGGACCAAAACTGATTAGCGAGGAAGCCGTTCATGTCCGAAGCCGTGCAACAGAAAGCCGCCCAAGCCGAGGCCCTGGTCAATGAGGTGACGGCGATCGAACTGCCCGAACCCGCCGCAGACATCCAGCCGCTGGAGCAAGCCGACGCCCCCACCAGCGAGGCGATCCGGGTGCGGATGGATCAGATCGACATGGGCGACACCAATTCGATCATCCATTTCGGCTCGGCCGCGCAAAGCGAACTGCAGACGATCAGCCAGGCAATGCTGGCCGATGTGCGCAACAAGGACGTGGGGCCCGCGGGCGATTCCTTACGCAATATCGTGACCACCATCCGCGGTTTCTCGGTGTCCGAGCTGGACATTCGCCGCAAGCCGACGTTCTGGGAGCGGCTGCTGGGCAAGGCAGCCCCCTTTGCCAAGTTCACCGCGCGGTATGAAACCGTGCAGGGGCAGATCGACAAGGTCACCGATGATCTTCTGGGACACGAGCACACCCTGCTGAAGGACATCAAATCGCTCGATATGCTCTATGAAAAGACGCTGAGCTTTTATGATGAGCTGGCCCTGTACATCGCCGCGGGTGAGGCGATGCTGGCCAAACTCGACGCCGAAGATATCCCGGCCAAGGAAGCCGAAGTGCAGGCAGCACCCGAAGATGATCAGGTGATGAAGGCGCAGGAGCTTCGCGATCTGCGCGCCGCCCGCGATGATCTGGAGCGCCGGGTGCATGACCTGAAACTGACCCGCCAGGTCACTATGCAGTCGCTGCCCTCGATCCGGCTGGTGCAGGAGAACGACAAATCGCTGATCACCAAGATCAACTCGACCCTGGTGAACACCGTGCCCCTGTGGGAGACCCAGCTGGCCCAGGCGCTGACCATCCAGCGTTCAGCCCAAGCTGCGGCGGCGGTGCGTGATGCCAATGACCTGACCAACGAATTGCTGAAATCCAACGCCGCCAATCTGCGCCAGTCAAATGAGATGATCCGTCAGGAGATGGAGCGCGGCGTGTTTGACATTGAAGCCGTGAAGCAGGCCAATGCCGATCTGATCGGCACCATTCAGGACAGCTTGCGCATCGCTGACGAGGGCAAGGCCAAACGCGCCGCTGCCGAGGCCGACCTGCAGAAGATGGAAGCCGAGCTGCGCGATACGCTGGCCTCTGCCAAGTCGCGCCGCGACGGGGTGGGCGACACCGCCGGCACCGCTGTGCCGACCTGAACGGAGTGGCAGGCGTGCAGGCAACGAAAGCCGTCTGGAAAAGCACCGCAGCCCTGGCCGGGCTGGCTGCCATGTCTGCTTGCCTGCCCTATGCCCAGCCTGAATCGCTTGTACCGCAAGCCCGCCCGGCTGTGCCGGCTCCGGCGGTCTACAAACCCTCTGCCGACAGTGCCCAGCTGGCCTATTACTATAACGCCTTGCAGCGAGACCTGCTGACCCGCGGACTGCTGCGCACTGATGGCGGCGGGCCGGACACGCCTTATGATGCCGAGGATCTGGCAAAAAGTTTTGAGGCACTGGCGTTTTATGACGAATACGGCGGCTCCGGCATTTCCGGCGGCTTGGGCCGCTGGGCCGGGCCGGTGCGGATCGCCGCTGAATTCGGCCCCTCGGTGCCCGCAGCCCAGCGGGCGGCGGACAAGGAAACGGTCACCGCTTATGCCGCACGGCTGGCCCGGATCACCAGCCATCCAGTCAGCACTGTGGCGTCCCGGGCAAACTTCCACGTGATCTTTGCCAGCCTTGATGACAGCGCTTTTGTCGCCGAACGGGTGCGCGAACTGCTGCCTGCGATCAGCGCCCGGGACTTGTCGCTGCTGGCCGCCCCGCCCCGCAGCTACTACTGCCTTGTTGTTGCCGGCGGTCCGCAAAGCGATCCGCTGTCCTACACCCGCGGTGTCGCGCTGATCCGGGCCGAGCACCCCGATCTGGTGCGCAAGAGCTGCGTGCATGAGGAAATGGCGCAAGGGCTTGGCCTTAGGAATGACAGCCCGCGGGCGCGGCCCTCAATCTTTAACGACGACGACGAATTTGCGCTGCTGACCAGCTTTGACGAAAAACTGCTGCAGATGCTGTATGATCCAAGACTGAAAACGGGGGTGAGCGCCGAAAACGCCCGCCCCATCATCCGCATTCTCGCCCGCGAGGCGATGGGCCAGGACCTGTAGGCCAGCAAAGAAAGAGGACCTGACAGATGGGTATTTTCGATTTTCTCAAAGGCGAATTCATTGACGTCATCCATTGGGTGGATGACACCCATGACACGATGGTCTGGCGGTTCGAGCGCGAAGGCCATGAGATCAAATACGGCGCCAAGCTGACGGTGCGCGAGGGCCAGGCGGCGGTGTTTGTGCATGAAGGCCAGCTGGCGGATGTGTTCACACCCGGTCTTTATATGCTTGAGACCAACAACATGCCGGTGATGACGACGCTGCAGCATTGGGACCATGCGTTTCAGTCGCCGTTCAAGTCGGAAGTTTATTTTGTCGACACCACCCGGTTCAGCGACCTGAAATGGGGCACCAAGAACCCGATCATCTGCCGCGATCCGGAATTCGGCCCGGTGCGGCTGCGGGCCTTTGGCAGCTATACTGTGCGGGTCGCGGATCCGGCGCGTTTCCTGACCGAGATCGTCGGCACCGATGGCGAATTCACCATGGACGAGATTTCTTATCAGATCCGCAACATCATCGTGCAGGAGTTCTCCCGCGTGATCGCAAGCTCCGGCATTCCGGTGCTGGACATGGCCGCCAATACCGCGGACCTGGGCAAGCTGGTGGCGGCAGAGATCTCCGGCACAATCGCCGAATACGGCCTGTCGATCCCTGAGCTGTACATCGAAAACATCTCGCTGCCTCCCGCGGTGGAAGAGGCGATGGACAAGCGCACCCAGATGGGGGTGCTGGGCGATCTGGGCCGCTACACCCAGTTCTCAGCTGCCGAAGCGATGACGGCAGCAGCGCAGACCCCGAACAGCGGCATGGGCGCCGGCATGGGAATGGGCATGGGAATGGCGATGGCGCAGCAGATGGGCAATCAGTTCGGCAACGGAGCAGCGGGTCAGCCCGCAGGCCCCTGGGGCGCCCGCCCCGCCCCCGCTGCAGCCGCACCGGCAGCGCCTGCCGCAGCCCCGCAGGCCGCACCTGTTGCCCCGCCCCCGCCGCCGGTCGAGCATGTCTGGCACATTGCGGCGGACGGACAGACCTCCGGCCCCTACTCAAAGGCAAGAATGGGACGGATGGCGCAGGATGGCACGCTGACGCGGGAAAGCCATGTCTGGACCCCTGGCCAGGATGGCTGGAAGCGGGCTGGCGACGTGATGGAACTGGCGCAACTCTTCACTATCCTGCCGCCGCCTCCCCCGCCGCCGCCCGCCGGTTAACACCGCGCCGAGGCAGCAACCCCAAGCGTTTTGCTGCCCGCCCCATACTCTGACCCCTTACCTGACAGGTTGCCGCAAGTGACGATGCCCCCGCCGCCGCCCGCTGAAACCATGCCCGCCGCCGAGGAAGAAACTCATCGCTTCCCTTGTGAACAATGCGGTGCGGATTACACCTATGACCCGGCCGCGGGCACACTGACCTGCAGCCACTGCGGGCATTCCGAAAGCATCCGCAGCGGGCCGTGGAAAGGGACTGCGTTTCAGGAGCTGGACTTCCGCGCGGCCGCCGCAGACCGGCTGCCAGAGGCGGAGATCGAAGTGACCCGCGTTTCCACCTGCCCCAATTGCGCGGCGCAGGTGGAGTTCGCCCCGGACACCCATGCCAGGGAATGCCCGTTCTGCGCCACGCCTGTTGTCACCGGTACGGGGACAAACCGCCATATCAAACCCAAGGGCGTGCTGCCCTTCGCAGTCCCCGAGCGCGCCGCGCATAAGGCAATGACCGACTGGCTGGGCGGCCTGTGGTTTGCCCCGGGCGGTTTGAAGGAATACGCCCGCAAGGGGCGGCGGATGCAGGGGATCTATGTGCCCTACTGGACCTATGACGCCCAAACCCGCAGCCGCTACTCCGGTCAGCGCGGCACGGTTTATTACGTGACCGAAACCTACCAGCAAGATGGCCAAACCAAGACCCGGCAGGTGTCCAAGGTGCGCTGGACGCCGGTGTCAGGCCGGGTGCAGCGGTTCTTTGACGATGTGCTGGTGCTGGCCTCCAAAAGCCTGCCCAAACGTTATACCGAAGCGCTGGAGCCCTGGGATCTGTCGCAGCTGGAACCTTACCAGCCGCAGTATCTGGCGGGCTTCCGGGCCGAGGCTTACACAGTGGATCTGGAAACCGGCTTTGCCGAGGCGGGCCAGAAGATGGACCGGGTGATTGAGCGCGATGTGCGCTTTGATATTGGCGGTGACCGGCAGCGGATCGGCAATATCGACACTCAGGTATCAGATGTGACCTTCAAGCACATCCTGCTGCCGGTCTGGCTCGCGGCCTACAAGTACCGCGGCAAGACCTACCGGTTTGTGGTGAACGGGCAGTCCGGGCGCGTACAGGGCGAGCGGCCTTATTCAGCCTGGAAAATTGCCTTTGCGGTACTGCTGGCTCTGGCCATCGGCGCTGGCATCGCCCTGCTGGCCGGCCAGCAGTAACCCTTCAAAGCGGAAGGGGACGCTGCCGTCCCCTTCCTGAACCGGCCGGTTCCTTTCCCCGGATCTGAGCCAGAACCAAGACCGGCCTCCCTGTCAGCCCTTGCTGATCTCGATCCTGCGGGCGGTTTCAGGCTGCTCCTGTGCCTTCTTCGGCACCGCGATATGCAGCACACCGTCCTCCATCCGGGCAGAGGCCGCCTGCCCGTCCGCATCCTCCGGCAGCCGGAACGACCGGCGGAACGCGCCGTACTGGCGCTCGCTGAAGTACCAGGTGTCGCCCTGCTTCTCCGATTGTGTCTTTTTCTCGCCGCGGATCGTCAGCACGCCGTTGTCCACGGTCAGTTCCACATCCGCCAGCGCGACGCCTGGAAGTTCCATTGCGATGTCATAGGCCTCCTGGCCTGAGGATGCCTCGGTTGCCGGTGTAAGCCAGTCGGCGAGCCGGGCACCGAAGCTGCGGAAAGGATCGTAAAGCGACGGCCAGAAACCGCCATGTTCGGTCTTTTCAACCATTGTTCAGCCTCCTTTCTAGCTGCGCCCCATTGTACCTCCGCCACCGCGGCACCGCCTTGATCCGGCGCAAGCCCGGGTCATGCGCCGGAAATTTTCAGCCGCCACTCTCGCCTGTGTCCGGCAAAGAAACTAAAGCTGTAAACGGACCTGCTGGCCAAAGCCCGGCCGGTCTTGGCAGGTTTAAGGGGAAACGGACATGCGCGCACTTATCCAACGGGTCAGCGAGGCCTCGGTCACTGTTGAAGGCAAGACCATCGGCGAAATCGGACCCGGCCTGCTGATCCTGATCTGCGCCATGGAAGGCGACAGCGAAGCGCAGGCGGAACAACTGGCGGCCAAAATCTCCAAGCTCAGGATTTTCAAGGACGCGGCCGGCAAGATGAACCGGTCGGTTCTGGATACCGGCGGCAGTGCGCTGGTGGTCAGCCAATTCACCCTGGCCGCCGACACCCGCCGCGGCAACCGGCCCGGATTTTCCGCCGCCGCCGCCCCTGGCGAAGGCGAACATCTGTATGAATACTTTGCCGGCCAACTGTCCCGGCTAGGTTTGGAAATTGCAAAAGGACAGTTCGGTGCCGACATGAAGGTCCGGCTGCTGAATGACGGGCCAGTCACTGTCTGGATGGACACAGAGCAGGTCTGACCCAGCGTCGGGAGGCTGCCATCCAGCGTGCTGCAAACCGACCTCAAGGATTGGCCCCGACGGCCCCGCCGCTCCTCGTAGAAAAAGGCCAGGACTTGTCCTTTTGCGGTGCGGAAGACGTTTTTGGACCTCAAAGCATCGATTCTTTCCAAATTCGAACCGGACCGCTTGCCCCGTCGTGGCAGATTCATAAAAATTCCGTCATTCCGAGGCACAAAAATTTCTTGTCGCATTCCGGATGCTTTTTTGATTTACACTCGGCATTACCCCCAAAAACGGCACCTTACTTGAAAAAGGCGACACCCCCTTCCGCAACCTCACTCGTCCCCGTTTCCCCCTGCCAAGGGTTTCGCGAATAACGCTTGCGAGGTGGCAGCAAATGCGCAAATCTTGAACCACCAATCAAAAAACGGGTGCTTGCAGCACCGCAATCAATCGGGAGAAATCAATGAACAATCATATGCAGTATCTGGCCAGCCAGGCCGCGGCAGGCAAGCTGTCGCGCCGTGACTTCCTGGGCAAAGCCGCCGCTCTGGGCTTTACCGCAGTATCCGCCAACCTGCTGCTGTCCACTGCCGCCAAAGCCGCCGGCCCGCAGAAAGGCGGCACCATCCGCCTCGGCCTGCAGGGCGGCTCCACCACCGACAGCCTGGACCCAGCGCTGGTCACCAACACCGTTGGCCTGATGGTCACCCGCCTGTGGGGTGAAACCCTGGTCGAGCTGGCCGACGACGGCGGCATCGAAGGAAAGCTGGCAGAAAGCTATGAAGCCTCTGCCGACGCCAAGACCTGGACCTTCAAACTCCGTTCCGGCGTGACCTATTCCAACGGCCAGAGCGTCACCGCTGAGGACGTGGTCAAGACTATGGAACGCCACAGCGGCGAAGACACCAAGTCCGGTGCCCTCGGCATCATGCGCGGCATCAAGGACGTGCGCGCAGATGGCGATACTGTTGTCTTCGAACTTGACAGCCCGAACGCCGACCTGCCCTACTTGCTGGCCGACTATCACCTGATCATTCAGCCCGGCGGCGGCAATGACGATCCGGCGGCCGCCATCGGCACCGGCCCATACATTATGAAGTCCGCCGATATGGGTGTGCGCTTCGTTGCCGAAAAGAACCCGAACTACTGGGGTGACCTGGGCAATGCCGAAACCGTTGAAATCATCGTCATCAACGATGACACCGCCCGCGTTGCAGCGCTGCAGTCAGGACAGGTCGATGTGATCGACCGGGTGCCCCCGCGCACCGCGAAACTGGTGGATCGCGCGCCGAACATCACTGTGCACTCGACCTCTGCGGCCGGCCACTATGTGTTCATCATGCACTGCAACACTGCGCCGTTCGACAACAACGATGTGCGCATGGCGCTCAAGTACGGCATGAACCGCCAGGAAATGGTCGACAAGATCCTGAACGGCTATGGCACAGTGGGCAACGACACCCCGATCAACGCCTCCTATCCGATGTACACCGAGCTGGAACAGCGCCAATTCGATCCGGACAAGGCGATGCACCACCTGAAGAAAGCGGGTCACGACGGCTCTATCCTGCTGCGCACCTCAGACAACTCCTTCCCTGGCGCACCGGACGCGGCCGCACTGTTCCAGCAGTCCCTGTCCAGCGCCGGCATCAAACTGGACGTCAAGCGCGAGCCGAACGACGGCTACTGGTCGGAAGTCTGGAACAACCAGCCCTTCTGCACAAGCTACTGGGGCGGCCGGCCGACACAGGACCAGATGTTCACGACCGCTTACCTGTCGACCGCCGACTGGAACGACACCCGCTTCAACAACGAGCAGTTCGACCAGATGCTGGTCGCTGCCCGCGGTGAACTGGATGTTGCCAAGCGCACTCAGATGTATGCCGACATGTCGACAATCCTGCGCGACGAAGGCGGCCTGATCTGCCCGATGTTCAACGACTTTGTCGAGGCAACCACCGACAATGTGGACGGCTGGGTCGAAGGTATTCCGGGCCAGGTTCTGATGAACGGCTATGCTGCCAGCAAGCTGTGGGTCAAAGCCTAAATGTCTCCTATCCTGAAACTCCTGGCTCAGCGCATCGCGCTGAGCCTTCTCCTTCTTCTGCTCATCTCAGTGGTGATCTTCGCCGGCACGATGATTCTGCCCGGCGATGTCGCCCAGTCGATTCTGGGCCAGTCGGCAACCCCGGAAGCGCTTGCCAACCTGAGGGCTGAGCTTGGTGTCAACGATCCCCCCGTGCAGCGTTATTTCGCCTGGCTGTTCGGCGCCATTCAGGGCGACCTGGGCACTGCGCTGACCAGCGGCCAGGACATTTCCGATGCCCTCGCCAGCCGCTTCTGGAACACGCTGTTCCTCGCCTTCTGGGCTGCAGTGGTTGCGGTGCCGCTGGCGATTTTCCTGGGCCTGCTCGCCGTCCGCTTCAAGGACCGCTGGCCCGACAAGCTGATCTCCGGCGTCACCCTCGCCTCGATCTCCATTCCCGAATTCCTGATCGGCTATGTGCTGATGTATCTCATCGCAGTAAAACTGCGCTGGTTCCCATCGGTGGCCATGATCAACGACAGCATGAGCCTGTTTGAAAAGCTGAACGCCATCGCCCTGCCGATTACCGTGCTGACGCTGGTGGTTCTGGCGCATATGATGCGCATGACCCGCGCCGCGATCCTGAACGTGATGCAGTCGGCCTATATCGAAACGGCTGAACTGAAGGGACTTAACGCCTTTCAGGTGATCTACCGCCATGCTTTCCCCAACGCGATCGCACCGATCGTCAACGTGGTGATGCTGAACCTCGCCTATCTGGTTGTGGGCGTCGTGGTGATCGAAGTGGTCTTCGTCTACCCCGGCATGGGCCAGTATCTGGTGGACCATGTGTCCAAGCGTGATGTGCCTGTTGTCCAGGCCTGCGGCCTGATCTTTGCCGCCGTCTATATCGGTTTGAACATGATCGCTGACATCGTCGCCATTCTGAGCAACCCGCGCCTGAGGCATCCGAAATGAAGAATATCCCCATTTCCGCACTCATCGGGCTGTTTTTCACGGCCCTGTACTTTCTCGGCGCGATCTTTGCGCCGCTGCTGGCCCCCTATGGGGTGGGCGAAGTTGTCGGCGACGTCTGGGAGCCCGCCAGCTCCGACTTTATCCTGGGCACCGACAACATCGGCCGGGATCTGCTGACCCGGATGATCTATGGCGGCCAGACCACGATCTTCATCGCCACCGCAGCAACCTTGCTGTCCTTTACGACCGGATCCATTCTGGGCTTCATCGCCGCCGAGGCCGGCGGCTGGCTGGATCAGGCAATGTCACGGTTTGTCGACCTGCTCATGTCGATCCCGACGCTGATCTTTGCTCTTGTCGTGCTGTCGGTCATGCCGGTGACCATTCCCACCCTCATCGTGGTGATGGGCCTGCTGGACTCGACCCGGGTCTACCGGCTGGCGCGGGCGGTGGCTGTCGATATCGAGGTGATGGACTACGTCGAGGCCGCGCGCCTGCGCGGCGAGAGAACCTCGTGGATCATTTTCCGTGAAATCCTGCCCAACGCGCTGTCACCGCTGGTGGCCGAGATGGGCCTGCGCTTCATCTTTGCGGTGCTGTTCGTCTCCACCCTGTCTTTCCTGGGCCTCGGTGTTCAGCCGCCGGCAGCAGACTGGGGCGGCATCGTGAAAGAAAACAAGGACGGCATTGTCTACGGCATTCCTGCGGCCCTGATCCCGGCCTTTGCCATCGCCACCCTGGCGATCTCGGTCAACCTGGTGGCTGACTGGGTGCTGAACCGGACAACCTCGCTGAAAGGAGGCCGCGGATGAGCGATACCCTGTTGAAAGTCCGCGACCTCAAGATCGGCGCGACCATCTACCCGCCGGGGGAAAAGCCCAAGGACATCGAGATCGTGCACGGGGTCAGCTTTGACCTCGCGCCCGGCAAGGTGCTGGGTCTGATCGGCGAATCCGGGGCCGGCAAATCCACCATCGGCCTGGCCTCGATGGCCTATGGCCGCGGCGGCGTGCAGATCACCGGCGGCGAAGTCTGGGTCAACGGGCGCGACATTCTGAAAACCGGCCTTCGCGACGTGCGCAAGCTTCGCGGCGGTGAGGTCACCTATGTGTCGCAATCGGCGGCAGCCTCCTTCAACCCGGCCAAGAAGATCATGGACCAGGTGGTTGAGGCGGCGGTGGAGCAGAAGAAGTTCTCCCGCAAGGACGCCGAGGCGCGCGCCCGCGCCCTGTTTGCCAAGCTGGGCCTGCCGGATCCGGACAATATCGGCGAACGCTTCCCGCATCAGGTGTCGGGCGGCCAGCTGCAGCGCTGCATGACCGCGCTGGCGCTTTGCCCGGAGCCGGATCTGGTGGTGTTCGACGAACCGACCACAGCACTGGACGTGACCACCCAGATCGACGTTTTGATGGCGATCAAGGAAGCGATCCGCGACACTGGCGTTGCCGCGCTCTACATCACCCACGACCTGGCGGTTGTGGCCCAGGTGAGCGACGACATCATGGTGCTGAAGATGGGCAATACCATCGAATACGGCAGTGTCGATCAGATCATCAACGATCCGCAGGAGCAGTACACCCAGGCGCTGGTCTCGGTCCGCTCCATCGAGCATGAGGAAAAGGCCCCGACGCCCGATCCAGTGCTAAGCGTGCGCAACATCACCGCGCGCTACAAGGGCACCCAGTTCGACGTGCTGCACAATGTGAATGTTGATCTCTATCCCGGCCAGACCCTGGCGGTGGTGGGCGAGTCCGGCTCCGGCAAATCCACCCTCGCCCGCGTCATCACCGGGCTTCTTCCCCCGCGCGAGGGTGAGATCGAGTTTGCCGGCCGCACGCTGTCAGGTGATCTCAAAGGCCGCAGCCGCGAGGACCTGCGCGAGCTGCAGATGATCTACCAGATGGCGGACGTGGCGATGAACCCGCGCCAGACCGTCGGCACCATCATCGGCCGCCCGCTGGAGTTCTACTTCGGCATGCGCGGCGCCGAGAAGAAGAAGCGGATCATTGAGCTCTTGGACGAGATCGAGCTGGGCGAGAAGTTCATGGACCGCTATCCGGCGGAACTGTCGGGCGGTCAGAAGCAGCGGGTCTGCATTGCCCGCTCGCTGGCAGCCAAGCCCAAGATGATCATCTGCGACGAGGTCACCTCGGCGCTGGACCCGCTGGTGGCGGACGGCATCCTGAAGCTGCTGCTGGATCTGCAGAAGATCGAGGATGTGGCCTATCTGTTCATCACCCACGACCTGGCGACCGTGCGCGCCATCTCGGACAACATAGCGGTGATGTATCAGGGCAAGGTGCAGCGCTACGGCGGCAAGACCAAAGTGCTGAGCCCGCCGTTTGATGATTACACAGACCTGCTGCTGAGTTCCGTCCCCGAGATGAAGCTGGGCTGGCTGGAAGAGGTGATCGCCAACCGCAAGATGGAAAGCGCCGGCAACTGATCCGGCAGCCCTTTCTGAAGCTATATGCCCCTGCCCGGTTCCGGGCGGGGGCGTTTTCTTTTCTGCCCTTCGTTGTTTTGTGGTAATTTAACGGAGCTGGGAGAATGCGGCGGGTCCAGCCGCAAATAAGTGTTTTGTTTCTGAGTGCAGCTGTTTTGCTTTGCAGGCCAACCTGAAGTCTTCGGGCTGTTTTGTTTTGACTGCATCAGGCTGGAGGGACTGTCATGACAGATTGGGCCATTCACGGACAGGAAATCGGCAATTGCAACTGCAATCCGGGATGCCCCTGCCAGTTCTCGCAACTGCCCACGGACGGCACCTGCGAGGCCATGCTGATCTACCGCATCGACACAGGGCATTACGGCAATGTCCAGCTCGACGGGCTGTATGCGGCAGTGATCTACAAATGGCCAGGCGCGGTGCACGAAGGCAACGGCCAGATGCAGATGATCATCGATGAGCGCGCCTCTGCAGATCAACGGGCCGCGCTGGAGGCGATCATGACCGGTGAAGATACCGATGAGTTCGCCACCATGTTCTACGTGTTCAGCCTGATGAGCCCGACCAAGCATGAAACGCTGAGCGCCGCGATCTCATTGGATTACGATAGCGAAACCGGCATAGGATCGGCCAAGGTCGGCGATTACGCGGAAACCAAGGTGCAGCCGATCCCCAACATCGTCTCAGGGGATCCGCATTTCATCAGCATCGCACTGCCGAAAGGGTTCGAATTCGCCGAGGCAGCCATGGCCAGCGGTGCAACCGTGACACGCAATGCAGCGATCAGCCTGGACAAGAACAGCGGAACCCACGCCCATATCGCCGATCTGCACCTGACCGGCCGAGGCGTTGAGCGCGCGGCCTGACACGGTCATGGCACCGGTGCAGCAGACCAAGGGAACGGCGGAGCGGCTGGCGCGCCACGACCAGGCAGTGGTGCTGGGCGCCGTGGCCCTGATTGTGCTGCTAAGCGCGGCCTACACTGTCTTCGGCGTCGGCATGGACATGACCGCGGTCGAGATGACGCGGATGGCCCGTCCGATCGGCAAGCCAATGCAGATGGGCGCGGGCAATGCCTGGACGCCAGCCTATACTGCGCTGATCTTCCTGATGTGGTGGATCATGATGATCGCCATGATGACCCCCAGTGCGGCGCCTGTGCTGTTGCTGTACACAGCCATCAAAAAGGCCGGCTCCCGGCCGCACCAGGCACCGCTGCTGAGCTTGGCATTCCTGAGCGGTTATCTGCTGGCTTGGGCCGTTTTTTCAGCTATCGCCACCACCCTGCAATGGTGGCTGGAATCGTGGGGCCTCTCAGATGGTCCCATGATGTCGCTCAGCAGCCGCGCGCTTGGCGGTGCGTTGTTGCTGGCGGCGGGCGCCTATCAGTTTACCCCCTACAAGCACGCCTGCCTAATTCATTGCCGTATGCCGGTACAATTTCTGACCGCGCATAACCGCACAGGTTTGGATGGTGCTGTACTGATGGGCGCCCATCACGGCGTCTTTTGCCTGGGTTGCTGCTGGGCTTTGATGCTGCTGCTGTTTGCCGGCGGGATCATGAACCTCTACTGGATTGCCGGGCTTGCGCTTTATGTGATGGCGGAAAAGCATGTCCCCAGCCCGCGCCTCTTTGCATATTCCACTGGCGGGCTTCTGGTGCTTGCAGGCTGCTATGTCCTCGCCACCGAATTCTGAAATCCGGCCGGCGTCTCGCCGGTAAAACAAGGGAACATCCCGCCCGAATGCCGGTTTCTGACCAACTTTTCGTTTTTTGAATGGCAATTCAAGAAACCGTCACGATGATACGGCACCGAGGTCTGCGCGAAAAAAGGGATTCGGCGAATGGACAACAAACTCCTGCTCATCATTCTGGACGGTGTGCCCTGGCGCAACTTCCGCCGCCTGTTCGGGAATCTGGAAGGCTGGGTGGACAGCGGCGATGCCCGCGTCTGGAAGCTGCGCGCGGTGCTGCCGTCGATTTCCGCCAGCTGCTATGCCTCGATCCATACCGGCGTGGCACCTGCCGTTCACGGCTGCACCGGCAATGCCAATGTGTTCCGGCTGAAGGAAAAAGACGTGTTTTCCCAGGTGCGCGATGCGGGCGGCGTGACAGGGGCTGTGGCGCACAGTTACTGGTCTTCGTTCTTCAACCGCCATCCCTTCGACTACGTCCGCGACATCGAATATGACGAGCCGGAAAGCAAGACCATCAACCATGGCCGCTTCCACTCGATGACCGGTTACGGCAAGGACAATCAGATGACCCCGTCGGATGTTGATCTGTTCGGCACGCTGACCAACCTCTGCCTGCGCTTTGGCCTCGACTACGGCATGTTGCACACCTGCACGCTGGACAGCATGGGCCACCGCTATTTCCACGACTGCCAGGAAATGGACCACGCTTGTTTCGTGATGGACGAGATGCTGGCCCCCTTCATCACCCGCTGGCGCGATCTGGGCTACGATGTGATCGTCACCGCCGACCACGGCCAGGACGAGCGCGGCCATCACGGCGGCCGCGGTGCGCTGCAGCAGGAAACCGCCCTCTATTACTTTGGCGAGGCAGAAGGGCCGGATCATGGCGACGTTATCGACCAGCGCCAGCTGGCGCCGACCATCCTGAAACGTCTGGGTGCCCCCATTGCCGGCACCATGAAAGCAGAACCGTTCCTGAAGTAACGCGAATTCGGCGGTTGTGTGCTAGGATGGCCCTCAGCCGCCGTTTTGTCGATCAGGAAGGATTGCCATGAAATCTTTTGCTGCCGCGCTATGCCTGCTGGCGTCCCCGGTATTGGCCAGCGATGCCTGCCACGACCTGTGGTTCACCAGAAATGCGGTGATTGACCGTGCCGGATACTGTTTCGGCTCCCCCTTGGGACGGGCAGTGTTCAACAACGGGGATTGCACCGGCAAATCCGTATCCTTGCCGCCGCATTCCGAGCGGATGGTGGCATTGGTCAAGGAGATGGAAGCGCGCTTTGGCTGCCGGGTGAACAACAAGCAGACCTATCTGAATCTGGACGATCTGTTCCTCAGATACCAGCTGTGGGACCTGCCTGTGCGGGATGAGTTTGAAAGCGCCTGCCTGGGCTGGCTGGGTCCGGTGACCGGCCTGCGGGCTGGGCACCGCCCGGATGCACCGCTGATCGGTCAGATCGGTTCCGGGGATTATGTCAGCTATTCGCACATCCCGGTTGGCAGCTGGACCTACGTCACAACCTCCGGCCCGGATTGGCAAGCTACCAGCGGCGGCTGGCTGGATACATCGCTGGTTCAGGAGCAATGCCGCGAGGTTGCCGGCTAGGACGCCTCGTCATCATAGCTCCAGATCCCCTGCCCCAGCGCCTCGATCGCAACTGAGATCCGCTCGAAACTGTCACGCGCCCGGCCCACGGTGTGGCGCGCGCGCAGGTATCCGTGGATCAGGCCCGGCTCGTTGATCCAATGCGCCTTGCCGCCGGCCTCCAGAATGCGGTCGCGGTAATCGCGGGAGTCATCGCGCACCGGGTCGCAATCAGCCGTCACCAGCACTGTCGGCGGCAAGCCGGCAAAATCGCTGTCGGCAAGCGGTATCAAAAGCGGATCGTCCTTAGGCGCCTCGCCTTCGATGCGGATATCCATGTAAAACAGCACATCCTCGCGGGTCAGCATCGGTGCCTGGGCGTGTTCGATATAGGACCCCTGGTTCACATCGCCGCCAAAGGCGCCATAGATCAGCACCTGCCCCAGGATCGCTTCCGTCCGGCCCCGGGCATGGTGGGCAACCGCTGCGCAAAGATTCGCACCGGCGCTGTCGCCCGTCAGGACAATGCCCTTGCCATAAGCCGCCTCCACCCATTCCAAGGCGGTCCAGGCATCCTCGAAACTGGCCGGGTGCTTGTGTTCAGGTGCCAGGCGGTAATCCACGGCCACCACCCGGTAGCCGGTCTGGGCGCAGATCTCGGCGCAGACATCGTCGTGGCTGTCCAATCCGCCGACCACAAATCCACCGCCATGGCAGAACAGAACCGTGCGGGTCGGATCGCCTGCGGTATAGACCCGGACCGGCACAGCATTGGCCGAGGTGTCTGTGACCGAAACCACATCCGGACGCGGCACCCGGAACTCGCGAGCCATAGCGTCGTAAATCAGGCGCTGCTCCTCAATGGACATCTCAACGGCGTCATCAGGGTAAAGCTCCCCGGTCTTCTGAATGAAGTCCCAGGTTTCCTCGTCGATCAGCCGTTCATAATCCATCCGCGAGCCTCCCTGCGTGCCTGTTTCCAGAGCCTAGGCAGAGATTCCCGCAAATGGAATGCCTGAATGAAAAAGCGCCCCGCAGGGCGCCCTTTATCTCACGTTTGCAGGCCGGTTCAGGCCGCCGCCGGCTCCCAAGGCCGGACGAAATTGTCCAGAACGCCGGAAATTTCAGGCTCCGCACTGCCATTCGCCGCCACCTGCGCGACCAGACCGCGTTTCTTGTCGTCCGTGACACTGACAACACGCGCCGCCAGCCCGGCCTGTTCAAGCGCACCATTGTAAACACGGGTGATCGCATGTTTGCGCAGGTCGGGTTTGAACACCTTGCCCACGGCAGTTTTCGGCAGCTCATCCAGCACCGTCAGATGCTTGGGGATCGCAGCGCGTTCATGCACATGGATCTTGCAGTATTCCAGCAGTTCCTCCGCGCTGACCGAGGCGCCGCCCACCAGTTCAACAAAGGCGCAAGGCAGTTCTCCCGAATGGGCATCCGGCTGGCCGATAGCCCCGGCAAATGCCACAGCTTCATGCCCCAGCAAGGCTTCTTCGATCTCCGCCGGGTCGATGTTGTGACCGCCGCGGATAATCAGGTCCTTGGCGCGCCCGGTGATCCACAGGTAGCCGTCCTCGTCGGTCCGCCCCAGGTCGCCGGTGCGCAGGTATTTGTTCTGATAGTAAAGGTCCACGTTCTTGTCGGCTTCGGTATAGGTGTTGCCGGGGTAAACGCCGGGGTTGGAAATGCAGATTTCCCCCACTTCATCGACATCGCATTCCAGCGGGCCATCCGCGGTCTGCTTGACGATCCGCACATCCGTATAGGGGAGCGGGATCCCAACCGAGCCAACCTTCTTTTCACCGCCCGGAGGGTTGCAGGAAACCAGGCAGGTCGCCTCGGTCAAGCCATAACCCTCGACAATGGTCACGCCTGACGCCGCCTCAAACCGCTTGAACAGTTCCATCGGCATGGGGGCCGAACCCGAAAACGCCGTTTTCACCGAGGATATATCAGCGTCCACTTCCCGTTGCATCAATGCCGAAACCGCGGTGGGCACGGTGATGATAAAACTGATCTTCCAGCGTTCGATCAGCTTCCAGAAGTTGTCGAACACCCCCTCGCCCCGGTAGCCCTGCGGCGTCGGGAACACCACATGCGCGCCAGAGGACACCGCCGCCATCATGATCACATGCACCGCAAAGACATGAAACAACGGCAGCGGGCACATGATATTGTCTTCTTCGGTGAACAGCAGTGTGTCCCCCAGCCAGCCATTATAGATCAGCCCCGAATATTTGTGCTGCGCCACCTTGGGCATACCGGTAGTGCCGCCGGTGTGGAAATAGCAGGCAACCCGGTCGCCGTCGCTGTCGGGGAAATTCAGTGTGGCGGGCTGTTTCGCCATCTCCTTGGAGAAAGTCAGGTAATCCGCATGGGCCGCCTTGGCCTGATTGTCCAATTTGGGCCGGACCAACGGCACGATCCAGGACTTGGGCGGTGTCAGATAGCGGTTCAGATCCACTTCCAGCACCGTGTTGACACCCGGTGCGTGGCGGACCGCCTCGGCCACCTTCTGGGCCACATCCGTCTTGGGAAAGGGCCGCAGGGTCACGACTACCTTGGCCTTGGTCTCGCGCAGGATCGAGGCGATCTGTTCCGGCTCCAGCAACGGGTTGATCGGGTTCACAATCCCCGCCACAGCACCGCCCAGCATGGTGACCAGCGTCTCGTGGCAGTTGGGCAGCACATAGGCGACCACATCCTGCTCTCCGATCCCCAGCGCGCGGAACATGTTGGCCGCCTGGCTCACCTGATCCTTCAGCGTGCTCCAGGTCAAGGTTTCCGCCTTGTCCTGGGGGCCGGAAAAAATCTGATAGCTGACCGCCTTGCTGTTCGGATACTTGCCCGCCGTGCGTGACAGCAGCCCGTACAGCGTGGCCGGCAGATTCCGCGCCTCCCACGGCATTTCATTCTGCAGCGCGTCGCGGTCCGCGACTCCGGAAAATCCCATAAATCTCCTCCCCGTTCCCCCAATGCATGGGGTGTTCTATTTGCGCCCAGACTATTGCAAACACGCAATTGCGCAAGCGCCGGTGCAGGGTCACGCCAAGGCAGGTTGCGGCATGACGTGGCGCCATTTTCCCGCCCATTGCAGTTTCCGAAACGAAAAACACCCCGGAACCGGTCCGGGGTGCAGGGTGTTTTGCAGGAGTTGGCGTTTACTCCGCCGCCAGCCCTTCGGTGAACTGCAGCTTGGCCAGACGCGCATACAGCCCGCCTTGCGCCACCAGTTCATCGTGGGTGCCGGTGGCCACGATCCGGCCCTGATCCATCACCACAATCCGGTCGGCCTTTTTCACTGTCGCCAGACGGTGCGCCACGATCAACGTGGTGCGGCCCTGGCTCAGCTCGTCCACCGCGGCCTGCACCAAACGTTCGCTTTCGGCATCCAGCGCCGAGGTCGCCTCGTCCAGCAACAGTACCGGCGCATCGCGCAGAATGGCGCGGGCGATGGCAATCCGCTGCTTCTGACCGCCCGACAGCATCACCCCGCGTTCACCGACAAAGCTGTCATAGCCTTCGGGCAGTTTCGAGATGAACTCATGCGCGGCAGCCGCCTGGGCCGCGGCCTCAACCTCGGCATCCGAGGCCTCAGGCCGGCCGAACCGGATGTTTTCGCGCGCTGAAGCGGCAAAGATCACCGGATCCTGCGGCACCAGTGCGATATGGCGGCGGAACTCGTCCCGCTGCAGCGCAGTCAGCGCTGCGCCGTCCAGCTTCACCGCGCCTTGGTTTGGATCATAGAAACGCTGCAGCAGCTGAATGATGGTGGTCTTGCCCGCCCCGGAAGGCCCGACAAAGGCCACGGTCTCGCCCGGCTTTACTGCCAGGGACACCGCGTCCAGCGCCGAAACATCGGGGCGCGACGGATAGCGGAACGACACATTTTCGAACGTGATCTCGCCTTTCACTGGCGCCGACAGCACCTGTGCGGCAACCGGATCCAGCACGGTATCCTTCGCATTCAGAAGCTCCACCAGCCGCTCGGTCGCGCCGGCAGCGCGCTGCAGTTCGCTCCAGATTTCCGAAAGCGCCGCAACCGAACCCGCCACCAGCACAGCATAGATCACAAACTGGATCAGCGTGCCTTCGGACATTGCACCGGCGCGGACATCATTGGCGCCCATCCACAACACGCCGACAATGCCGGAGAACACCAGGAAAATGACAATGACGGTCAAATAGGCCCGTGTCTGGATCCGGCGGCAGGAAACATTATAGGCGGTTTCGGTCATCTCGCCGAATTTCAGGCGGCTGGCGGCCTCATGTGTAAAGGCCTGCACGGTCTGCACCGCCCCCAAAGCCTCGCCCGCATTACCCGAGGACGCCGCAATCCAATCCTGGTTTTCCTTGCTGATCGCCCGCAAGCGGCGGCCCAGAACCAGGATCGGCACAATGACAGCCGGCACGATCAGCAGCACCATCATCGTCAGCTTGGCCGAGGTCAGCAGCATCAGCACCATGCCGCCCAGGAAAATCAGCAGGTTGCGCAGCGCGATTGAAACGGAGGATCCCAGCACCGACTGGATCAGCGTGGTGTCTGTGGTGATCCGGCTCAGCACCTCACCGGTCATGACCCGTTCGTAAAACTCAGGGCTCATCCCGATCACCCGGTCAAACACAGCCTTACGGATATCGGCCACCACCCGCTCGCCCAGCCGGGTCACCAGCGCATAACGCACGCCGGTGCCAGCCGCCAGCAGCGCCGCAATCCCCAGCGCCGCACCAAAGTAAAGGTTCAGCAGTTCAGCATCCGAAACCCGGAAATTGTCCACCACCCGACGCACCGCCAAAGGAAGCGTCAACGACAGCGCCGCGGTCATTACAAGCGCGCAGGTCGCAGCTATCATCAACAGGCGGTACGGCCGCATGAACGGCCACAACGCCGACAGCACGCCAATTTTCCGGGAGCCTTCGCGCTCCTGTTCCGCATTCGGGGCCGCTTGTCTCCGCGCCATTCCGGATCCTTCTGCACTTTGGGCTGGCGGGTATGAAACCCCGCGCATTCGCCAAGGTTCATGGCCCTGAAGGCCCCGCGCGTCAAGCACTGAGCCGTTTCAAAAAGCACATGAAAGCGCGGACAACCCGCGTAACGGAGTAGCAGAATAGCAATCGGGAAGGATCTGGAGCGGGTAGCGGGAATCGAACCCGCACCTTAAGCTTGGAAGGCTCTTATGATACCATTTCACCATACCCGCTCAGAGTGCTTGCTGATTTAGGTGAAGCACCGGGGAAGGTCAACCACCTAGGTTTCGTTTCTCAACGGGCCGCAGATAAAATCTCTCCATGCCTTGCGGGATGCCCGGCAAGCCCCCCAAATATAGGAACAATTCTGCCAACGTCTGCAACTTCAACGATCCGGACCTCCACCTTGACGAAGACCACACGCACCGCCGTCATAACGGCCCATGGCCAGCCCTCCGACCCCGCTCCGGCAGAAGCTGCCCTGGCCGGTCTTGCGGCAGAGGTTGCGGCGTTTCTGCCGGATTGGGATGTGCGCTCTGCCACCCTCGCCACGCCTGGACGGCTGGAGCAAGAAATCTCCGAAGGCGCGGTGATCTACCCGTTTTTCATGTCGCAGGGATGGTTCACGGCCAAAGTTCTGCCCGACCGCCTGCAGGGCCGCTGCTACCGCATGGCCCCGCCTTTTGGTCTGGATGCTGCCCTTCCCGCCCTTGCGGCACAGGCCATCCGACAGACCGCAGAAAGGCTAAGCTGGCCACTAACGGAAACGCATCTTCTGCTTGCCGCGCACGGTTCTGCCCGCGGCCCCAAGGCGGCAGAGGCCGCAGAGCATTTTGCAGCCCGCTTGCGTCCTTTACTGCCCGGCTGCACACTCTCGCCGGGCTATGTGGAACAGCCCCCCCGGGTTGATGCAGCCGCAATGTCCCTGCCCGCCTGTTCCATTTGCTTGCCATTCTTTGCCCAAGCCGGTGACCATGTGAAACAAGACATCCCCCAAGCGCTTGAGACTGCCGGTTTCCAAGGAATTTTGCTGCCCGTCACAGGTGCGCTGCCCGGTATTCCCGCCTTGATCGCCGAAGCCATCCGCGTGGCAGCACTTGACCAAAGCGCAGGAGGGTGAGTTTCCACCCTTCCGGAAAGAAAAGCAAAATTTGGCCCTGACAGAGGCAAAACGCCTCTTGCACCGGCCGCGGGCATATGATTAATCACCTCCTACACCACGGATGGCGAGTTGGCGGAGTGGTGACGCAGCGGATTGCAAATCCGTGTACACCGGTTCGATTCCGGTACTCGCCTCCAAGCAAAATCAAGCCCTTACGCTGATTTTCCCAAGCCCGCGAAAAGCGCTCTCAACAAGTCTCTCAACATTCCTGTTTCGGTTCCGTTCCGTTCTCATGCTCCTTTGATGTATCACGCGGCCACCGGAGCGACCGGCGACAGCGACTTGAAATCCTTCACCCACTGATACACGCGGGACCGGCCAATCCTGGGGCCTTCAATCGCCTGCAGCTCATGCAGGATCTGCATCGGACTTTTGCCAGCCAACACCAGTTCCCGCGCCTTATCCACCCTTTCCGGCGTCATGGTCTGCGGGCGGCCGTGCGCTTCCCCGCGCTCCTTAGCCGCCTTCAGCCCGGCCATGGTGCGCTCCCGGATCAAGTCACGCTCCATCTGCGCCAGCGCCGCCATGATATGGAACATGCCCTTGCCCATCGGCGTGCCAAGGTCAAAGTTCTCTGTCAGGCTGACCAGGCGCACGCCGTCGCGCTCAAACCCATGCATCGTGTCGATGATGCCGCGCATGGTGCGGCCCAGGCGGTCCAGCTTCCAGACCACGAATTCAGCGCCACTGCGGCGGCTTGATCGGATCGCCTCATCAAGGCCGGGCCGCTTCTGGCTGGCGCCGCTCATCTTGTCGGTGAAGATCAGATGATCAGGCACGCCGTGCTTTTTGATGGCTGCGATCTGCATATCAAGGTTTTGGTCGACGGTTGAAACGCGGGCATAGCCCACGGCAAACTTTTCGGATTCTGTCACTGTTTTCTCTACGCGGCAGCTTAGTCGCTGCTCGAATTGTTGGACTGCTTTCTGGACACGGCATCGCCCTGCCCCCCTTCACGATTGAGCTTTTCCTTAACAGCCTCACGGATGAACTTTGCACGCTTGTTAGGCCCCTCCAGCGCGTCGATGCGCTCAAGGTCTTCTGGCGCCAATCGCACCACAGTCGGCTTCACTTTGAGCGGCGGTCTACCCATGGGGGTGGCGGTATCCGATATCGGTAAGTCTGTCAATTTTCTGGTCAGCTCCGCATTAAGCGATATCGCTTATTCATGCAACAACACTTCCAACAACCGCCGGAGGCCCTATGGCACAGCAAGAAACAGGATACTTGATCCACAAGGACGGGCGCGGATGGTACTGCCCCGGCGCGCAAGGCTACACCCTGCACGCTGACGAAGCCGGGCGCTTCACCCACTCTGATGCCTTCGCCTATTCCCACCCAAACGGCCCAAATGGCCCGCGCGACGGGATTACGTTCAAACATGAAAGCGAGGTTCAGAGCGGAGCCGATTGCGAGAAAGACATTCGCATCCACGCGCTGACCACTGAACGCGATACACTGCGGTCCGCGCAGGAGGAACTGTCACAGGCGCTTTCTGAAGCTGCAGCAGAGATTGAGACACTCAAGGCCCAGCTGCGCGGCGCCAATAGTGCTGCTGACACCATAGCCCGCGCCTGCCTTTAGCCGCCAATCCATAAAACACCACCAGGAGAACCGCCATGTCTAACGGCGACGGAATGACCAACTTTCACTGGCTTGAACACGCTTCCGGTAACGGCGTTGCGTGGTCGCTGATCGGCATCCCAGCCGCGCTGGCATGGGTAGCGGCGGCGCTCTGCTGGTTCATTGAGCCGCGCCTGGCCGCAGAGGTCTCGCCGCTGGCGTGGGCCATGTGGGTGGCGCTTGGCTGGTACGGACTTCTGTTCGTGATCTTTGGTGGATGGCTGGGATTGCTGGCCATCACTGCCGCCCTGTAATCCAGAAATCCCCGCCCGGAGGAACCGATGAAACCGACACCGAAACAGCAGCAGGCGCTGCAGCACATCAAAGATGGCCAAGTTCAATATCACCGTTTCGGATATGGAGCCTGGCGGATCACTGGCCCCTCGCAACCAACCGTAGTTGGCCGGGTCATGTCTGACGGCCTGGCCAAATGGGAGAAGGCCCCGAAAACCGACGATGCAAAGATCGCCGTGCTGACACCCAAGGGCGTTGAGGCCCTGCCCGCCAATGCTCATTGTACGCCGCCTGCTGCTGCATGTAGGTGAGCGGGTCGGTCCGCAGCAATTCGTGATCCGGGGGCTGCGGGGGATTGAAACCGCCCTGCTCGGCCGCCTGAACCAGGTATTCAAGTTGCTGCTGCTGGTGCTGCATGGTCTGCCCGTAGGTCTGGACCTGCTTGCGGGCCTCAGAGACTTCTTGCATCCCCTGCTGGATGTACTTCTGACCGGAATAGCCGCGCTGCAGTTCTTCCAGAGATACCCGTTCTTCCTTGCCGTCAACCTTGACGGTGAAAAGCTGGGCCTCGGATCCTACCTCGGTTTCCTCGTCTTCATCATCCTGTTCGCCGTCGTCATCGGCGTCTTCCGCATCGCGCTCATCGTCGCCATCGTCCGTCTGATCTTCCTCAAGATCAGGTGCGTCGGAGGTTTCTGCATGGTCGTCCTGCGTGTCGTCTTCGGCTTCCGGCTCAATCAAGCTGTCAACCATCTGATCAAAGGACATGGATTCAGTCGCGGCATCCGCCCCGGTGCTGATTTCAGTCATTTGTAACTCCATTTAAAGGAAAGCCGTCGCCATCACGGCGGGGCAGTTGGCGGCTTCGGCCCTTGAGCTTCGGCCGGCGTTCCAGCTTGGCGGCAGTCACCGCTCTTGCCATCTTCGCCTTGAGCTTCCCGAGGGCGCGAAGCATCGCATGCGCCTCGGAAGTATCTTCCATCTTCGCATCCGTATTTTCGAAGATTTTCACTTGTTCTTCAACGGTTTCTTGATGGTATTCCTGAAAAAGTTTGCTGGCCTGCAGCGCTTCCGCGCGAGTGGCCTTTTCGGTCTTTTCGGTCATTGATACCCTCAGTTCTGTGCTTGCATCTGGTAGATTTGATCCAGGTCCACACCCACGCCGTGCTGCATCAAGTATTCAGCGGCCTGGAAGATGCCATCCTGCAGCATCTGATCGCGGGCGAGGTCATCTTTCATTGCCAGTTCGGCCATCTTCATGCTGCCGTCCTGCTGCGCTTTCTGAACGTCAAGCGCGGCTTTCTGCTGGCTCTGCATAATCTTGATCTGCGCATCCTGCTGCGCCTTCTGGATCATCGCCTGCGCCTTGACCTGCTCCGCCTGCACCAGGGGGGCGGGCTGATCCGGCTGGTTCGCAGCATCTGCCGCCGATTTCTCGGCAAGCTCCGCCTCGATCTGCTCATTCATCGGCTGCCAGTAGCGGCTCACATTGTGCAGCCCGGACAGCATCAGGCTGTCGGCCAGGGTGTTGCGAATGTTGGTCATGGTCACCAGGCCATTCTCCGGCCCGAATTCGCTCCAGATGCCCATTTGGCGATCAAAGGTCTGCCCGAGCATTGCGACCTTGACCATTTCGCCTTCGTTGCCCAGCCCGACGTTGATTGTCACATCCAGATCCGGATCGAACTGCGACACGTCCAGCTCGGTGAACTGACCATTGAGACGCATAGTGACCGGCCCGGCCTCGCCGCTTTTCAGCAGGCGCAGAACGATGCGGAAAAGCCGCGTCATGCCGCCCTCGGCAAGGTGCCGCGCCATCACCTCGGGCTGCGCGGCCGCCGCCCGGTCCAGCATGTTCACCGCGCCAACGTTTGCATTCTGCAGCGCGTCCGGGTTCAGGCCGCTGGCCGCTTCGGTGATGCCTGTTTTGTTCTGCGTCACAACGTCGTGATACTGCGCCGCGGCCAGCGCATCAGCCGCCGGGAATGTGGTGTTCAACGGCAGGAACTTGTCAGCTGGCGTACCCTTCACGCGCACAAGGCCGTCCACCTCGCCGTTCATCATGTCATCGGAATCAACGTTGTCTTCATCGAAAGCCCCGCGGGGGGAGTTGCCCAGTGCCACGCTGTCCAAGATGCCCCGCAGCAAGGCGGTGCTGGCGTTCTGGTCTTCTTGGATCAGCTCCACCAAGGACCGGCCAAAGAAGGTATACGGCTCCGGGTCGATCTCAAAGATGGCAAACGGCGTGTCATCCACCGGGTAGTGGTCCAGCAGCTTGTACTTGCTGCCAGCCATGATGAAAGCATAGAGCTGCGCAACGCCCGTGCCCTCCACATCGACCCGCATATAGGCCTCAGTGTAACGCACCCGGCGCATCGACAGGTCGTCGCTTTCGTCGTCCTGATCGTGGTATCGGCGTAGCGCGCACCGCACGAGAGGTAGCAATGGGCGCAAGCCCACCCAGCAGGCCGCCCGCAAACTCTGCGATTTGGCTGTCAGGGGCAATATCGCGCGCCACCTGTGAACCAACACCCGCCCCTGCCGCCGATGCGGCTTCGAGGCCTAGAAGGGGCATCAACCCCTTAGCCGTCCTTGCTGTAAGGCCTGCTGGGATAACCATGGCGCCAGCCTCACGCCCGATGCTCCGAGCGTAACGCTGCCCCGCCGTCTCCGGCTGCGCGTCAGTGATGGATTCAGTTCCCTACAGCGCGCCCTTGAACGAGCCGCTACCGCCAATCGGGTCGGAAATCGCGTCAATGTCCGTTCCCGCCATGGCGTTGACACCGGAAATCCCAAGGTTGAGGGCGCCAGTTGCCAGATCTACAGGCAAGCCTGCCAGCTCTGCCAGCCCCTCGTTTACCCCGTTCATGGTCTGCTCAACCAGATTGGTTTGAGGGACTTCCTGTGTCGCCACTGCCTCCTGCTCCTGCGGCTGCTGCGCCGCGGCCCGGCGGCGCCTCGCGCGCGCCAGCGCAAGGGCTTTCTGCTGCTTTGGTGTCATTGGAACAAAGCCCTTTCCTCGGGGGTCATAAACTCCCAATCCTCCGGGGCGATTCCCGGCGGGATAACACCGCCCTGCGGCGCGGCTGGCTCGAAGCCAAATTCTGCGGCGTTCGGATACGCCTCGGCTTTCTGCTTGATGCCGTCATAAACGACCCGGAGGCGTTGCAAGTTGCGCTGCAGTTGCTCTTTGCTTTGCGACCGCTGCACGCTGCCTAGAACGGCCTGCAGCTCGGTCAGTTCGCGCTCTGAGACCGCGCCCAGGGCGCCGCCGGTCGGACTCGCTTCCCGCATCTGCTGCAGCCGGTCAAAGCCGATATTCGCCTGCACGGTCCGCAGGGTGTTTTGCAGGTCGTGGGCGCCCGTCCCGCCAAGGCCGCTCAGAACCCCGCCGACAGCTCCGGTTGTGCCCCAGCCCTCAGACTGCCCCAGCGCGCGGTCGATATCCTCCAGAACGATGTTTGCGGACCTGTTGGCCTGCCCCCCTCGCTCTGCTGCCGCCGCCGCCTGCGCCTGGATCTCAAGCTCCGCCGGGGATCCAGGGATGGGCGCAGCGGTCGGAAGCCCCGTCTCCGGGTCGATCCGCGCCCCGCCGGTCGCCGGGTCAAGCACATAGCCGTAATCGGTAGACAGCTTGCCAAGGCCGGGCGCACCAGCGCCGCCGACCGTGTTGTTGATCTGGGTCGCCCCCGCAGCGCGCTTCTGCTGCTGGAAGTCCACAAAGGAGCCGTCAAATCCCTGTGCTTTAGCGTATTCGTACTCGATCAGGTCGTTTGTCCGGTTGTCCTCGGGCGCCTGCATCCGCTCCTTCATCACGACATTGAACACGTCGCCAGCGCTCACCGCGCCACTGTCCACCAGCTCGGCAAACTCACCGTAGCCATTGCCGCGCAGCCATTCCGCTGTTTGGTTGCGCGATTTTGTCGCCTTGGCGTCCTTCTCGCCGCGCGCCCTCATCTGATAGGCGTTCTGCAGGAATTGGTCGCCGCTGACGGGCCGGGACATGTTGTAGAAGCCGCCCGCCAGGGCCATCGCCAGTTCCGGCTTGATGCCGAACGCGCCGCGTTGCTCTTGATCCTGCTGCATAGGTGCCCCCATTCTGTCGCTGCCTTCGCCGCCTGCCATGAAACCCGGTGTGCTGCCGCCGCCAAACAGGGCTTCAGCCTTCCGGCGGTGCCCTGCCATCTGCTGCTCAACCTTGTCGCGCACGGTGCCGGGCGCTCCGCCATTGCTCGCGTCGGATGCGCCATAACGGCCCACGCCGCCCGCATTGATCGCGCTGTAAATGTCCAGCAGGCCCATGCCGGGTTTTACGCCCGTGTCCCGCAGGTACTTCACCACTGCGCCGTCTTCGCCCAGCTGGGAGCCGACCGGGTTATCCCAGTCGGCGCCGTATTTCTGCGCCTGCGGTTCTCCGAATTGGATCAGGCCGCGGTGCTGCCCCCACTGTGTTGTCGGGCCAGCCTTGGCCGGGTCGAATGTGCCGGCAGTCTCATAGGAAATGGCCGTGGCCAGATCCACCGGCGACACGCCAAGGGCGCCCGCAGATCGCTGGATGCCGTCCCGCAGGTCAAACATGCCTTAGGCCCCGATCAGGTCGTAACGCACAGCCTTCAGGCCGTCCGGGCGTTCCACAACCGCTTCCGGCTGCACCGCCTCGACCTCCTGCGCCATAACGCCCATATGGAAGGTATTGTCGCCCTTGTAGCGGTAGACATAAACCGTCAGGCCGCCGTCAGTCTGGCCAATCCGGCGGTTACCCCCTGCTCCAACAGGTTGCCCAGGACACGGAGGGCCAGACGGCTGTCCATGGCCTGCAGTTCTGCCCAAGCTGCCTGGTTGCCACCCTGATGAGACGGCATACCCTCGTGAAAGCCCTAGAAGGCCTCGTACAGCTCCAGCTCACGCCCTTCACGGTAGCGACCCTCATTCAACAGCAGCTTCCGCAAGGCTCCCAGAGCCTCTGCACGGGTGCTTGTGCCGACAGACCGCGTCAACACCGACTTCATGTCGTCCCGGTGGAATCCAGGCACGGCGTAAAGGTCCTCAGTGTCCGGCATCGGCTTGCCCTGCCGGGCATACAGCAGGGCCATTTGCATCCCGCCATAGTCCAGCTCTGCGGTGGGCTTGCCATTGATGGTGAGCTGCCGCCGGTACTCCTTTGGCAGCCTCTGGACCCAATGCCCATAGAGACGGCCGGCACGGCCATCATCTTCACTAAACACGCGGTACACGCTCTTCTGGCCGCCCAGCAGGAAGGGCGTCGGCCGGATTTATCAGCAGACCTTCATCGACACCTACGAGTGGGTGGCGGCCTGCAAGCTCTACACCGGGAAAACCGCGATCACTGCGGCCGACCTGCTGAACGACCGGGTCCTTCCCTTCTTTGCTGAACACGGCATCAGCCTGCTGCGCATCCTGACGGACCGCGGCACCGAATATTGCGGCAAGGTCGAAAACCATGCCTATCAGCTCTATCTGGCCGTCGAGGACGTGGACCACACCAGGACCAAGGCGAACAGCCCCCAGACCAACGGGATCTGCGAGCGCTTCCACCGGACCATCAAGGACGAGTTCTACGACATCGTTCTTCGGGAAAACGCCCCACTGGGGCCTTTTCTGATCCTCATCACTCCGCAAGAAGCTTTACCGGACGGTGGAGGACTTGCAGGTGGATCTGGACGCCTGGCTGGCAAAATACAACGAGCAGCGGCCGCATTCGGGACGATACTGCTATGGCAAGACGCCTATGCAGACTTTCCGCGAAACGCTACATATTGCCAGGGACAAGACAATCTCGGCTTCCGGACCATCGGACAGCCACCAGCCCGTTCTCAGCACGGAAAGCTGAGGTGTCCGTCAGATCAAGTCTGAAGTTTTACAGCTCAGGGCCGAAGGTCTGAATATTCGCGCTCTGCACGGCGCGGCGACCGAAGTTGCAGGTGTGC
The DNA here is from genome assembly GCF_001593695.1 of Leisingera sp. F5. Taxonomy (NCBI): domain Bacteria; kingdom Pseudomonadati; phylum Pseudomonadota; class Alphaproteobacteria; order Rhodobacterales; family Roseobacteraceae; genus Leisingera; species Leisingera sp. F5. The sequence continues at coordinate 203,106 of NZ_LUKH01000006.1, forward strand.
GTATCATCGGCGCGACGCTATGGGCCGATTTGAAACTCTATCCCGAGCTATTGAGCCTTGCCCGCGAGCGCGTCGCAAATCTGATGCCGGACTATCGTTCCATTCTTAGCGGTCCTAATACGCTGTTCAGTCTTGAGGACATACTGAGCTGTAACAGCCGCGACAAAGCTGCGATTTTCGCTGCCCTCAACACACCGTTTGACGGGCCAACCGTGTCTCCAAATTTATGGCCAATCTTGCCGTTTCTTCGAAAACCAGCGCGTCGGCTATGATCGAATGCCGTCATGGCTAGAAAACCGTGCCGAATAAGATGGCTCTCTCCCCGGCCCTCCCCGCAGGTGACGCTGGAACAGGCGGCGCGGGACAAGGCCCGGGCGGTGGCGGATACGCTTGAGCCGGGCGCAACGGTGACTGGTGTGGCGGCGCGGTATGGGGGCCGTCACACCAGCTATCAGCTTGGCGCCGGCAGGCGACGCCGGGGAAACTGGTATTGCCAGCGGCGGAGCTGGACGACCCGGTCTTCGCCCCGCTGGTGGTCTGCGATGTGCCGGAGGTGCAGCCCGAGCCGGACATTGCCGCATCGGAAGAGGTGATCCGGCTCGTCTCGGGCGAAGTCAGGATCGATCTGGCGCCCGGCACGCCCGCAACCCGGACCGCCAAGATGGTGCATGCGCTAGGGGCCTCGCCATGCTGATGCCCTCACAGGGCGTCCGGATTCTGGTGGCAGCGAAACCGGTGGCTCGCCATTGGGCTCAAACCAATGGCGCCCAAGGCTTGCTCCGCAAAGGCCATGACGGTCTGGCAGCGCTCGTGCAGTCAGCGCTGGCGGAAGATCCGTTCACCGGCACGGTCTTCATGTTCCGCGCCAAACGGGCGGAGCCCAGCGGCCTCGTCATGGCATACAAGCGCCTTGAGGAGAGCACGTTCACCTGGCCCGCCATCCGTGCGGGGCGATGACCTCAAACCGTGCCCAATTCGAGGCGTTGTTTGCCGGGCCGGACTGGCGGCGGCTGCGGCAGCTCTCCGGCCAGCGGCTTGACAGCCACCAGCAGGATAAGCCCCAGGAAACGCCCTGACAGCTAGGCCTTCAGCCTGAAACGCTGGATCTTGCCTGTCTCGGTCTTCGGCAATGCTGCGGTAAATACCACTGAACGAGGATACTTATAAGGCGCGATTTCCGACTTCACGTGATCCTGCAGCAGCTTGACCAGTTCATCCGACCCCGCCTGCTCATCGGCCAGCACTACATGCGCTTGCACGATCTCGCCGCGCGCTTCATCCGGGACACCGATCACCGCGCATTCCGCCACCGCTTCATGCGCCAGCAGGGCGGCCTCCACTTCAGGGCCCGCAATATTGTAGCCGGACGAGACGATCATGTCGTCGTTGCGGGCGGCAAAATGCAGATACCCGCCGTCATCCCGGATAAAACTGTCCCCGGTGATGTTCCAGCCGTCCTGCACGTATTCAGCCTGCCGGTCATCAGCCAGGTATCGGCATCCGGTAGGCCCCCTGACCGCCAGCCGTCCGACCTTGCCGTGCGGGGCCTCGTTGCCGTCTGCATCCAGCACTTTCACCTGATAGCCGCCTACCGGTTTGCCGGTGCAAGCAGGCCGGTGATCGCTGAACCGGTTGGTGATGAAGATATGCAGCATCTCGGTCGCGCCGATCCCGTCCAGCATCGGTTTGCCGGTCTTCTGCATCCACTCATCATAGACCGGTGCGGGCAAGGTCTCGCCGGCCGACACCGCCGCGCGCAGCGAGGACAAATCCGCCCCCTTCTCCATCGCCCGCAGCATAACCCGGTAGGCCGTCGGCGCGGTAAAGCAGACGGTTGCCTTGTATTTCTCTATGATCTCGATGAGGTTGGGCGGCGTTGCGTTTTCCAGCAGTGTCGCCGCCGCGCCGAACCGCAAAGGGAAGATCGCCAGCCCGCCCAGCCCGAAGGTAAAGGCCAGCGGCGGCGAGCCGACAAACACATCTTCGGGCTGCACATCCAGCACTTCACGCGCATAGCCGTCGGCAATGATCAGCAGATCGCGGTGAAAATGCATTGTCGCCTTGGGCGACCCGGTGGTGCCGGAGGTGAAGCCCAGCAAAGCCACGTCATCGCGCCCCGTTTGCACCGCCTCATAGGCCACTGGTTTTTCCAGCGCCAGCCGGTCCAGTTCCGCGTCGTGGTTGGAGGTGCCATCGAAGCCGACAACCGTCTTCAGGAATTTCGACTCCTTGGCGCAGGCAACCAGCTCATCCTTCAGCCTTGTGTCGCAAAGCGCGTGGGAGATCTCGGCCTTGTCGACGATCCTGGCCAGCTCGCCCTTGCGCAGCATCGGCATGGTATTGACCACCACTGCACCCGCCTTAGTCGCCGCCAGCCAGCAGGCCACCATCGCCGGATTGTTGGCTGAGCGGATCAGCACCCGGTTGCCCGGTTTCACGCCCAGATCCTCGCTCAGCACATGCGCCAGCCGGTTGGTCCAGTCCGCCAGCTCCTTGTAAGTCCGGTAGCGGCCGTTGCCGATCAGCGCGGTGCGGTCGCCGAACCCCTTCTCCACCATCGCATCGGTCAGTTCGACCGCGGCGTTCAGGTACTCGGGGTACTCAAACCCCTCCAGCAGGAACTCCGGCCACTGGTCCATGGGCGGCAGGTTGTCCCGGGCAAATGTGTCCGCATGCGCGGTTGGTCCCAGCATCTCAGTTCCCTCCCTGAAAGGCGCCAAGGGTCTGGCGGGCAATCACCACCCGCTGCACGTCCGAGGCACCCTCGTAGATCCGCAAGGCCCGGATATCACGGTAGAGTTCCTCCACCTTCTGGCCCCGGCGCACGCCGTCGCCGCCATGCAGCTGCACCGCCTTGTCAATCACAGCTTGCGCCTGGTCAGTGGAAAACAGCTTGGCCATCGCGGCCTCCCGCGTGACCCGCGCGGCGCCTGCATCCTTGGCCCAGGCCGCGCGGTAAACCAGCAGTGCGCTGGCATCCACATCCAGAGCCATATCGGCAATGTGCCCCTGCACCATCTGCAGATCAAAAAGCGGCGCCCCCTGAACCTGCCGCGCGGTCACCCGCTCCAGCGATTCATCCAGCGCCCGGCGGGCAAACCCCAGCGCCGCCGCCGCCACGGTGGAGCGGAACACATCCAGCACCGACATGGCGATTTTGAAGCCCTGCCCCGGCTGCCCCAGCAAGGCGGATTCAGGGATCCGGCAGTCACTGAACCGCAAGGTTGCCAGTGGATGCGGCGCAATGGTTTCCAGCCGCTCCACCACTTCAAACCCCGGCAGGCCAGCCGGCACGATAAAGGCGCTCAACCCCTTTGCCCCTGGCGCCTCGCCGGTGCGGGCAAACAGCGTGTAGACATCGGCAATCCCGCCATTCGAGATCCAGGTCTTTTCGCCGTTCAATACATACTGATCGCCGTCCAGGGTGGCCGTCATAGTGGAATTGGCCACATCCGACCCCGACTGCGGCTCGGTCAGGGCAAAGGCCGAAATCGCCTTGCCCGCGCGTGTCAGCGGCAGCCATTCCGCCTGCTGCTCCGGGGTGCCGAACAGCGAAATCGCCCCGGTGCCCAGCCCCTGCATGGCAAAGGCGAAATCCGCCAGCCCGTCATGGCGCGCCAGCGCCTCGCGGATCAGGCACAGTGCGCGCACATCCAGCTGCTCGCCTGCCATGGCGCCGGAGTGCTGCGTCCAGCCGCCCGCGCCCAACGCAGCCACCAGCGCCCGGCAGGCGGCATCCGTGTCCGCATGATCGATGCCCGCCAGATGCGCCCCGGCCCAGGCCTCCAGCTCCTCCGCCAGCGCCCGGTGCCGATCCTCAAAGAACGGCCAGTTCAGAAACGACTTGTCCGCCATGGCGCGGCCCTCCCTGTTTCACCTTTGTTCAAATACTCCGCCGGAGGCTCCTCTACCCTCCTCCGGCGCGCGGCCCGCGGCCAGAAGCGGCTCAACCGCCCTCGAACACCGGCTTTTCCTTGTTCACAAAGGCATGATACGCGCGCTCGAAATCCGCCGTCTGCATGCAGATCGCCTGCGCCTGCGCTTCGGCTTCGATGGCCTGTTCGATCGACATCGACCATTCCTGCGCCAGCATTGTTTTGGTCATCATGTGGCCGAAGTTCGGACCGGCTGCGATCCGCTCCGCCCAGCCCTGTGCCTCACCTTCCAGCTCATCCGGCGCCACCAGCGTGTTGTGAAAGCCCCAGGCGTGGCCCTCTTCGGCGCTCATCGACCGACCGGTGTACAGCAGCTCCGCCGCCCGGCCCTGGCCGATGATCCGCGGCAGGATTGCGCAGGCGCCCATGTCGCAGCCCGCCAGCCCGACACGGGTGAACAGAAAGGCTACCTTTGCCTCAGGCGTGGCGATCCGGATATCCGAGGCCATGGCGATAATCGCCCCCGCCCCCACACAGATGCCGTCAATCGCCGCAATCACCGGCTTGCCGCAATTCACGATCGCCTTGACCAGATCGCCGGTCATCCGGGTGAAGGCCAGCAATTCCTTCATACTCATCTTCGTCAGTGGCCCAATAATGTCATGCACATCTCCGCCCGAGCAGAAATTGCCGCCGTTGGACGCAAAAACCACCGCCTTGACCGTGTCGTCATAATGCAGGTCCCGGAACCAGTCGCGCAGCTCGGCGTAGCTGTCGAAGGTCAGCGGGTTCTTCCGCTCCGGCCGGTCCAGCGAGATTGTGGCAACCCCCTCCTCGATCCGGCACAGAAAATGCTTCGGCTCCGTGTTCACCTTCATGCCTTTCCTCCCTCATCGAGCCGCCGCGCCACCGCGTCCAGGCTTTCCGCAATCGCTTGCGCCTCATTCGCTGTCAGCCCGTCGAAGGCCGCATTGATCCAACCCTCATGCGCCTCGGCCTGGCGCGAAAACTCCGTCTGGCCGGCCGCCGTCAGCCGCACCAGATTGGCGCGCCGGTCGCCCTCAACCTTCTCGCGCAACACATGGCCGTCCTCGACCAGCCGCTCGACAATGCCGGTCACGTTGCCGTTCGACACTTTCAGAACGCCCGACAACTCACTCATCTTCAGGCCTTTTTCGTGCTGCATCAGCGCCGCCATCACGTCAAACCGCGGCAGCGTGGTTGCAAACTCCCGCCGCAGGTTTTCGCGCACGTCGCTTTCCACCGCCTTGGTGGCCTTCAGCACCTTCAGCCACAGCCGCAGCCGGTCTTTTGATGTCGTGCTCAAATCTCTCCCCCCGAAACGCTCATCGCGTGCCCGTTGATCGAAGACGCGCCCGCGGATGCCAGAAACACTGCCGTTGCGGCCACTTCTTCCGGTGCAATCAGCCGCTGCATCGGATTGCCGCCAACCACCATCTTCAGCGCCTTCTCCCGCGCAATATCATGCCGGGCCATCAGCCCGTTGATCGCGCTCTCCGCCATCTCGGTATCAACAAACCCAGGGCAGATCGCATTGCAGGTGATCCCGCGCTTGGCCACGCTCTGCGCCACCGAGCGCACCAGCCCCAGCACCCCGTGTTTGGAAGCCGCATAGGCCGGGATCTGCGCCCCGCCCTGCAAGGACGCGGTTGAGGCAATGGCCATCAGCCGCCCGCCCGGTTTCATCCCCGCCCGCAGCGCAGCGCGGAAGGTCAGGAACGTGCCCGTCATGTTCACAGTCAGCGTGCGCTGCCAATCCTCCAGCTCAACATCCTCGATCCGCGCCGCAACCCCGGTGCCTGCATTGGCAATCACCACGTCGTAGGGCGTGTCGAACAGCGCCTCCACCTGCGCCTCATCCGTCACATCCGCCTCGCGGATATCCAGATTCAGCCCTTCCGCCGCCGCTTCGAGCGGTGCCCGGCGGCGGCCGGCGATGGTGACATGGCAGCCGTCCGCGGCAAAGGCATGGGCAATTGCCTTGCCAATCCCGGTGCCGCCGCCTGTGACCAGTACCCTGCGTGTCATGCCCGGATCACCTCCGCTTCGCGGTCGGCCAGGCGCCAGGCCTGATCCCGGCCCGCATGATAGGGCAGCGGCCAATGCCCGTGCCGGTCGCCGATCCGCGCCGCCTCGTGCAGGGTCCAATAGGGATCCGCCAGATGCGGCCGGCCCACGCAGACCAGATCCGCCCGCCCCGCCATCAGGATCGAGTTGGCATGGTCTGCTTCATAAATATTGCCCACCGCCATGGTGGCAATCCCGGCCTCATTGCGGATGCGGTCGGAAAACGGCGTCTGGAACATCCGGCCATAGACCGGCTGCGCCTCTGTCGAGGTCTGCCCGGCCGACACATCAATGATATCCGCTCCCGCCGCGGTAAAGGCCTTGGCAATCTCCACCGCCTCCTCCGGCGTCACGCCATCGTTGCCAACCCAATCGTTGGCAGAGATCCTCACCGACATCGGTTTTCCCTCCGGCCACATCGCGCGCATGGCCTGGAACACTTCCAACGGATAGCGCAGGCGGTTTTCCAGGCTGCCACCGTATTCATCTGCCCGAATGTTCGATTTTGGCGATATAAAGGAGGATATCAGGTAACCATGCGCCGCATGAAGTTCGATCATGTCAAATCCTGCGCGCTCTGCCATCTGGACGGATGCAACAAATTCGTCCCGGATTTGACCCATTTCCGCCCGCGTGATCTCCCTCGGGGCCGGATTGTTGTCCGACCACGGGATGGCCGACGCAGATACTGTTTCCCAATTCCCGTCAGGCAAGGGCGCGTCCATTTCCTCCCAGCCCAGCTGGGTTGAGCCCTTGCGGCCCGAGTGGCCGATCTGGCAGCAGACCTTGGCGTTCGTCTCCGCATGCACAAAGTCCGTCAGGCGCTTCCACGCTGCCTCATGCTCCGGCGCATACAGCCCCGGACAGCCCAGCGAGATCCGGCCCTCAGCCGACACACAGGTCATCTCGGTATAAACCAGCCCCGCCCCGCCCTTGGCGCGCTCGCCATAGTGGATCAGATGCCAGTCTGCGGGGCAGCCCTCAACCGCTTTGTATTGCGCCATGGGCGAGACCACGATGCGATTCTGCAGCTCCATGCCGCGCAGACGGTAGGGCGCGAACATCGGCGGCCGCACCGGCGCATCAGCGGGCGCTCCGGCTTTGGCCTGAAACCATTTCTCGGCGCTTTGCAGCCACTCCGCATCCCGCAGGCGCAGGTTCTCGTGGGAAATCCGCTGCGACCGGGTCAGCAGCGAATAATTGAACTGCACCGGGTCCATATCCAGATAACGTTCAACCTCCTCGAACCACTCCAGCGAGTTGCGCGCCGCTGACTGCAGCCGCAGCACATCCAGACGCCGCTCCTCCTGATAGCGTTCGAATGCGCGCTCCAGTGCGGGTTCGGTGCTGACCAGTTCCGCCAGTGCAATCGCACTGTCAAACGCCAGCCGCGAGCCCGACCCGATCGAGAAATGCGCCGTGGCCGAGGCATCGCCCAGCAGCACGACATTCTCGTGGTGCCACTTTTCGCAGAGCACCCGCGGAAAGTTGATCCACACCGCCGCGCCGCGCAAGTGGGCCGCGTTCGACATCAGCCGGTGGCCGCCCAGGTGATCGGCAAAAATCTCCTCGCAGGTACGGACGGTCTCCTCCTTGCTCATGCCCTCAAAGCCCCAGGCCTCCCAGGTCTCGGCAGAGCATTCGACGATCACCGTCGCGGTGTTGTCGTCAAATTGATAGGCGTGGACCCACATCCAGCCGTGTTTGGTCTTCTCGAAGATGAAGGTGAAGGCATCGTCGAATTTCTGATGGGTACCGAGCCAGATAAACTTGCAGGGGCGCACGTCGATTTCCGGATTAAAATGTTCCGCGAACTCATTGCGGACACTGGAATTCAGCCCGTCGCAGCCAACCACCAGATCATAATCTTTCTGATACTCCGACGCAGGCTTGGCCACGGTTTCAAACTGCAGGTCCACCCCCAGCTCGCGTGCCCGGTCCTGCAGCAGCAAGAGCATCTGCTTACGCCCGATCCCGGCAAAGCCGTGGCCGCCCGACACCGTGCGGGTTCCGTCGTGGACAACTGCGATGTCGTCCCAATAGGCAAAGCTTTCCCGGATCGCCGCCGCACTCTGGGGGTCGTTTGCAGTCAGGTTCTCCAGCGCATCATCCGACAGCACCACGCCCCAGCCAAAGGTATCATCGGATTTGTTGCGCTCAATCACCGTGACCTCAGCCTCGGGTTGGCGCAGCTTCATCGAGATGGCAAAGTAAAGACCCGCAGGCCCTCCTCCCAAACAGGCGACTTTCATGATCATCCCTTCCCGCTCAGCGCACGTCTCTGATGGTCAGGATAAGCAGGTCCAAAAAAACTTCAAGCCTAAAGTTTTAAGCTTGAAGTAAATGGGCATGGAGCTTTAGCACAGTCCCTGCCGGGTCTGCTCAAAAACCCAATGAAATCATCTGCCGGACTCAGGGTCCGCGCCGGTCAAAGTTCCCGCAGGTATTTCATCACCGCCGGGCGCACCGCCTGGTCGCCGCGGTGGCGCGCATCCGAGATGATCTTGCGCAGCTCGCCCAGATCCACCCGCAGCAGCAGCGATTTGACCGGCCCGATGGAGGCCGGGCGCATCGACAGCGTGCGAATGCCCATGGCAGCCAGGCACACGGCCTCGACCGGGCGGCCCGCATCCTCGCCGCAGAAACTCAGCGGCGTGCCTGAGATTACACAGCGCTCTACAATGCGCTCAATGAAGGTCAGAAAGCTCACATTCAGCGTATCATAGCGGCGGCGCACGCGCTCATTCTCGCGGTCGGCGGCAAAAAAGAACTGTTTCAGATCATTGCCGCCGATCGAGATAAAGGCAACCTCGTCAAAGAACTTCTGCGGCGCATAGGCCAGCGACGGCGTTTCCAGCATTGCGCCGATCTCCAGCTCAGCTGGCAGCACATGGCCCAGAATACGCTCGCGCTCGATGGTCTTGTCCACTTCGGCCTTGGCCGCGCGGTATTCTTCGAACTGGGCAACAAAGGGGAACATGATCGACAACGGCCGCCCTTCGGCCGAGCGCAGCAGCGCCTGCAGTTGCATCCGCATGATGCCAGGCTTGTCCAGCCCCACCCGGATCGCCCGCCAGCCCAGTGCAGGATTCGGTTCATCCGTCGGTTTCATATAGGGCAGAACCTTGTCGGATCCGATGTCCAGAGTGCGGAAAATCACCGGTTTACCATGGGCGGCATCCAACACCCGCTTGTACAAAGCAACCAATTCCGAGCGCTTGGGCATCTGATTCCGCACTAGAAATTGCAATTCCGTGCGAAACAGCCCCACACCTTCGGCACCAGAACTATCCAGCGACGGCAGGTCCGCCATCAGACCTGCATTCATCACCATATTGATGCGCTGGCCGTCAGTGGTGACCGCCGGCTTGCTGCGGATTGACGCATAGCGCTCCTGCGCCTGGGCGTGCATCGCGATCTTGTCGCGGAAGGCGCCGACAACTGTTTCATCGGGCCGCAGATGCACCACACCCTGATCGCCATCCACCATGATGTGGTCGCCGTTCAGCGCCTCGGTGGTGACCCGCTTGGCATTCACTACCAGCGGAATGGCCAGTGCCCGCGCGACAATCGCGGCGTGGGATCCGACCGAGCCCTCCTCCAGCACGATGCCCCGCAGGCCGCGGCCATATTCCAGAAGATCCCCCGGTCCTATGTTGCGGGCGATCAGGATGGGGTTATCCGGCAGCTCGGCCCCGGTGTCTGCCCCCTGCCCGGTCAGAATCCGCAGCAGGCGGTTGGACAGGTCGTCCAGGTCGCTCAGCCGCTCGCGCAGGTAGGCGTCCTGAACCTGGCTCATCCGGGCGCGGGCCTGGGATTGCTCTTTTTCCACTGCGGCTTCGGCGCTCAGACCGCGGGCGATGTCTTCTTCCATCCGCCGCATCCAGCCTTTGGAATTGGCAAACATCCGATAGGCCTCAAGAACTTGCAGCTGGTCTTTGTCGCCGTTGCGGGAAACTTCCAGCATTTTGTCAACGCCGACTCGCAGTTCCTCGACCGCGGCGTTCATCCGCTCCAGCTCACGCTGGGGATCATCGGCAATCGGATTGGTCACGATCACCCGCGGCTCATGCAGCCAGACGTGGCCTTCTGCCGCGCCCTCCTGGGCCGAGGTACCGTGGATCAGAACCGGCTGCTGGTGCAACGGCGACAGAGCCGCGCCTTCGCCGACAAAGGCGCCCAGCTCGGTCATCTCCGCGATGACCATCGCCACCACTTCCAGCGCATAGACCGCATCGGCTGAAAACTCGCGCCCCTCCTTGGACTGGACCACCAGAACACCCAGCATCTCGCCCAGCCGCTGCACCGGCACCCCGAGGAAGGAGGAAAACCGCTCCTCCCCGGTTTCCGGCATATAACGGAACCCCTTGGCATTGGGCGCATCCGGCGTGTTCACCACCTTGCCGTATCTCGCCACCCGCCCCACCAGGCCCTCGCCGATGCGCATCCGGGTCTGGTGCACAGATTCGGTGTTCAAGCCTTCGGTTGCACACAGCTCCAGCGTCTCGTCATCGCGGAACAGATAGACCGAACACACC